>JAJTEZ010000190.1 GCA_021298335.1 Saprospiraceae bacterium
CTAATAAATATATAGTATTCAGAGACAATAATATCTTTGACTTTTACAATATCAATGGTAGCACATTTACTTCTGGTTGTATAGCAATTTCTATATCTGGAGATATAGGGAGCACCATTTCAGGTAATAGTATTTATGAAACCGTAGTGGGTCTCCAGACGACCAATAGTTCACAGCCAAGTTATACTGCAATATTTGCGTCGGGCCAAGGGACAACTATCAGGGGGAATTTTATTGGTGGAACTGCTCCAAAAGCTGGCGGTGGCCCAAAGACCATTCATTTTAAGGGGAACACTGGTTTTCTAAGTTTGAATGTTCGTGGAGGACCGATGTATGTAGATAGCAATGTCATTACCAACATTGTTTATAAAAACATTACAGGTGGGACCTGGGATGTATCAGGGAATATTTCTTTGTCTGGCGGTCAAATCTATTTCGGCACAAATGCCGGGAATATCATTGGAGATACAACCGGAACAAATAAATTTATCATAGAGGGTGTAGGCGGAACTGGCATTCAGACAGCACTTATCAGAACAAATAATGCAGCAGGTGGAATCGTGGTCATTGAAAACAACCGTATAGGTGCTGTTTCAATAAAGATCAATGATACATCAAGTGGTAGTATTGCATCTTGGGTATCTTATCTTGGCGGAACTGGAGGGACTACAATTTTACGGAATAACTTCTTCGGAAGTAAAGGTACCGCAAATAGTATCCAGTTACCCACGGCCAGTACCCGGGATCAGTATATTCAAGGCGTTTGGACCCAAGGCACCGGGGATATGGAGATCAGCGGAAACACATTTTCCAATATACACAATGCCGGAGTAGCTACAGGCACCACCGCATCCTATGTATATGGTATCAATGCGTCAAAAAATGTAACCATCAAAGATAACCTGATTAGAGGACTCAGTACAGCAGGCAATAGTACGAATGAATTGATTTCAGGAATCTATATCAATGGTGCTACAAAATTATTTGTGAAAAACAATGTCATTCGTGATTTAAAATATACAGGAACATCTTTGAAAGGACGAATTACCGGAATTCTTGTCAATTCAACAGGCGGTGATACCTGTTTAGTGGATGGCAATTTTATCCATAGCGCGACAATTCCGGGCGTTTCCGGTACAACTACTCTGGCAGGTATTTTCGTAGCTGCGGGTGCCAAAAACTACATTTCCAATAACATTGTCAACCTGCAGTCCAACCAATTGTTGACCAACTTCTATGGCATCGCTGAGACTGGCGGAACCAATAAGGTATATCATAATACAGTGTATCTGGGAGGTTCGATCACCTCGGGTTCTGTTTCAAGCCATGCATTTTACAGTTCCAGTGCCACTGCAACAGGCAGGGAATTGTTGAACAATATTTTTTATAATAATCAATCCAAATCGGGCACGGCCACTGGTAAATCGTATGCTATCAGGCTGGCGAGCACTCCCATCAGCATCGATTACAACGATTACTGGACGACGGCCACTGGTGGTGTGTTGGGTAGCTATGTCACTTCCAATAAAACGACGATTGCCGACTGGCGCGTTTCCACTCTCCAGGATTGTCGCAGTGTGAGTGTCAATCCTGGTCTGGCAAGTCTGGGAGGATTGCTGGCATCCAATTACCTGCCCTCAGTGGACACCCTGCTTGGCGTAGGAGGTACCGGAGTGATGATTGACCACAATAAAGCAACGCGAAGCTTGGCAACACCAGCTATGGGCGCACTGGAATACACCATCAATCCCACTGCAGGCGATGCCTACATCACTTCTTTTACCCCTACATGGGGTCTGGAAGATACAGTAGTCGTCATCACCGGAAAAGGCTTTATGGGGGCAACTGCTGTCACATTTAATGGTACCGCTGCCAAAAGCTTTACGGTAGATAGTGATACGCAGATTTCAGCGACGGTTCCATCGGCAGTTGCTACAGGATACATTAAAGTTACCCTGCCTTGCGGCTTTGTGTCTCAAAATACCAATTTCAGAGCCCAGGGTTGTGATACACTCAATACCTTTTATGAGGATTCAGATGGAGATGGGTATGGAAATCTGGCGTCACCCACTTTGGCATGTACTCTTCCGATGGGATACGTTACAAATAGTAGTGATTGTAAGGATAATAGCGCTACCGTTTATCCCGGTGCCAAAGAAGTGTGCAATAATATGCTGGATGATGATTGTGATGGTATTGTAGATAATTGCGTATTTGTGGATACAGATGGCGATGGAGTAGAAGATTTTGAAGATTGTAACCCTGCAGACAGCACAGTGTTCCAGAATCTGACTATTTATATAGATGCGGATGGCGATGGCTATGGAACGGGGACTTCGTCTGTAGTATGCGCGGGAGCTAACACCCCATCAGGATATTCACTCCAGGATGGCGATTGCGATGACAGTAATTCTGCGATAAAGCCGGGCGCCACAGAAGTGTGCGATGGTGTGGACAATGATTGCGACAGCATGATAGATGAGGGATTTCCGGATACAGATAGTGATGGCATGGCCAATTGCGTGGATACGGATGATGACGGCGATGGTACTCCTGACACCTCAGATTGTGCACCGCTGGATAATACAAAATGGCAGCTGGGCAACTTCTAGGTAGATGCGGATGGTGATGGGTATGGTGTGGATACATTAGTGTCTGCTTGTTATGGCAATTCGACCCCGTCTGGTTATGCCACGGTAGATGGAGATTGTGATGATACAAAAGCGGCAGCCAATCCAGGTGCCACAGAAATTTGTGATGGTCTGGATAATGATTGTGATGGTACTCTGGATGAAGGGTTTACAGATACGGATGGTGATACGCAAGCCGATTGTGTGGATAGTGACGATGATAATGATGGAACTGTAGATACAAACGATTGTGCCCCACTGGATGATTTAGTATGGAATACCTTTACCATATATGTTGATGGTGATGGAGACGGATACGGAACCGGCGTTTCTTCCACAGTCTGTGCGGGTGCAACACCTCCGTCAGGTTATGCCACAGCTAATGGTGATTGCAATGATGCCGACGATACTGTGTATCCAGGAGCACCTGAACTGTGTGATGCAATTGATAATGATTGTGATGGGATTGTAGATGAAAACCTTCCTGATACGGATGGAGACACGATCGTGGATTGCTTTGATACCGACGATGATGGAGATGGCATTCCGGATTCTGTAGAGGATGGTTGTATGGGCAACACCCCTTGTACACCACTTGATAGCGACAATGATGGCACACCTGACTATCTGGATATAGACAGCGACGGCGACGGCATTCCTGACGCCGTGGAAGATACGGCCTGTACGGGTACCTTGCCATGCACCCCAACTGACAGTGACAATGACGGCACGCCAAATTACCTGGATCAGGACAGTGACGGCGACGGAATTCCTGACGCTACGGAAGATGTAGCGTGTACGGGTACCTTGCCATGCACCCCAACTGATACAGATAACGATGGCACGCCAAATTACCTGGATCAGGACAGTGACGGCGACGGAATTCCTGATGACGTAGAAGATACAAGCTGTACGGGTGCATTGCCATGCACCCCAACCGATACAGACAATGATGGTACACCAAATTACCTGGATCAGGATAGTGATGGCGACGGTATTCCTGATGCGACGGAAGATATGGCCTGTACGGGTACATTGCAATGTACCCCAACGGATACGGATGAAGACGGAATCCCGAATTATCTGGATCAGGACAGTGACGGCGACGGAATTCCTGACGCTACGGAAGATGTAGCGTGTACGGGCACCTTGCCATGCACCCCAACTGATACAGATAACGATGGCACACCAAATTACCTGGATGCTGATAGTGACGGCGACGGAATCCCTGACGACGTAGAAGATACGGGCTGTACGGGTGCATTGCAATGCACCCCAACCGATACAGACAATGACGGCACTCCAAATTACCTGGATGCTGATAGTGACGGCGATGGTATCCCAGACGACGTAGAAGATACGAGCTGTACGGGTGCATTACAATGCACCCCAACCGATACAGACAATGACGGCACGCCGAATTACCTGGATACGGATAGTGATGGCGACGGTATCCCAGATGCGACGGAAGATGTGGCCTGTACGGGCACATTACCATGTACCCCAACCGATACCGATAATGATGGTACACCAAATTACCTGGATCAGGATAGTGACGGTGACGGAATTCCTGATGCGACGGAAGATATGGCCTGTATGGGTACATTGCCATGTACCCCAACGGATACGGATGAAGACGGAATCCCGAAT
>JAJTEZ010000191.1 GCA_021298335.1 Saprospiraceae bacterium
ACATATCCTCCTCCGTTACCCTTGATACGTTTCCGGTAGCTCCTGGTCTGTTCAATACCCAGTCGAGAGCAGGTAGGGAAGATGTAAATCTTTCTGCGCTCACAAAATAAAACAACTTATTCTTAATGAGTGCGCCACCCAGACGGAGTCCAAGTGTTTTTTCATCGATTGTAAATGGAGCCAGGTCTGTTCCGTTTGCTTTCTTTCCTGTGAGTGAATTACTTTTTGTAAAGAAATATGCTGAACCTGAAGTTTCGTTTGTACCTGATCTTGTAACTGCGTTGATACCAGCACCTGCGAAACCAGATTGTCTGACGTCAAAAGGAGTGATGTTGTATTGAACTTCTTCAAGAGCGTCAAACGAAATGGCAGAAGTACCGGTACGTCCGCCAGCCTGAGCTGAAGAACCAAGACCAAAACCATTGTTAAACACAGATCCGTCGATTGTAAAACTGGAGAATCTGGAATCCTGACCTGCAAATGAGCCTCTTCCGTTGCTGTATACATTGTATCTTGTCACATCGTTGATGGTACGGCCCAGGTTTGGCAAAGCAAGCAAGCCCTCCCTGCCGAAAGTGACAGCAGCTCCGTTTCTGTTAGAACTGAAAAGGTCGTTTTTACCTGCAGTTACTACTACTTCATCCAGCTGTGCCGATTGCTCTACCAGTTTGGTATTCACATCGGCTGTGACTCCCAAACTAAGGTAAATGTTGTTGTGCGAATACTCCTGATAGCCGATGTAAGATACGGTTACAGTATATGGACCACCTACTCTCATCCCTAAAATCGTAAAACGACCGGTAGTTGATGTGGTTGTACCATATTGAGTACCTGAAGGTGTATGCGTGGCAATAACGGTTGCACCGATCAGCTCTTCGCCTTTATCATCAGTGACTCTTCCCACCATACTGGATGTTGTCACCTGTGCCTGTAAGCCCAGTCCTAACAACAGGAAAAGAAAAATGTGGATAAATCTGGTTTTCATAAATGAAATGATCTTTTTTTGCAGAAAACAGAATATTAAAACTAATTTCTGCGGGTGAATAAATGGATTTTGTTAAACAAAGTACCGCAAAAGTATAAACTACTTATTAAAATAATGTTAAATTTTATATATAATTATTGTATATTTATCCACATACTACTGCACATTTTCTAATTTTACAACTTATAACCAAATTTGCATACCACATGAATCGTTTATTCAGTTTCATCGCGGCCTATTTCCTCACTGCTTTTGGCCTTTGGGGTCAGTTGGTCATCACAGAAATTTCGTACAACCCACCCGAGTCCGGGACAGACTCACTTGAGTATATTGAATTCTTGAATGCAGGAAATCAACCAGTGCAACTGAAAGGCTATCGTTTTTCCCTGGGTGTAGATCATACGTTTACGGACACTGTTATTGCTCCGGGAAAATACTACCTTCTGACGGGCAACAGCAATGCCTTTAAAAATACATACGGAAAAATGACACAGCAATGGACTGCCGGAGCTTTGAATAACAGCGGTGAACCTATTGCTGTGGTCGATTCTACCGGAAATCCGGTTATTGCGGTTGATTTGAAGGATAAGGCACCATGGCCTACATTTGATGATGGAACAGATGGAAATGGCAAATCTATCGAATTGTGCAACCCGCTGGCTGATCCCAATACCGGGGAAAACTGGAAAGTGTCTGTCAATGATCTCGGTTTTCAAATTAATGCAAAGCAGATATTCGGCACCCCCGGCACTGCCAATACCATACCTCCTTGCCTCGCACAGCCGGATGTCATTGTAGAAGTTTCGTCAAATATGTTCACCCCAAGAGACATTACCATCTCTGTCGGAGAGACTGTCCGCTGGGTAAATCTGGGAGGTACCCACAACATCAATGGTGCAGTAGGGACATTTCCCTCCAATCCCGCCAGCTTTGGCTTTTCACCTCCTTCCGCTGACGCCTGGCAATATGACTTCACCTTTTCTATTGAAGGCGTGTATCAATACCAGTGCGATCCGCATGCCTCTGCAGGCATGAAAGGAACGGTGACCGTGCAGGGAACGGTAGTCAACGAGCCCTATCCCCTCCGCTCCATCGAAGAAGTGACCTCCACCAATGCTGACGGAGTGGCAGACTCTCTGAATGTGTCGTGTTCTTTGCGGGGCATCGTTCATGGTGTCAACCTCAGGCCGACAGGCTTGCAGTTTTCAATCCTCGATGGTGATAATAATGGCATTGGAGTGTTTAGCAACTCCAGTAATTTTGGCTACACCGTCAAAGAAGGAGACTTGATTGAAGTGAAAGGTACGGTGACACAGTTCAACGGTTTCACGCAGATGACTGTCAATGCTGTCAGCCTGCTTTCTTCAGGAAATTCTCCGGTCACACCCAAAATGGTTTCATCATTTCAGGAATTGGATGAATCCAGTCTGATACGCATTTCCAACCTCACATTTACAGATCCAACGCAGTGGACAGGCAGTGGTTCAGGCTTTAACCTGACGATGACTGACGGCGTCAGTACCTTTACGGTGCGCATCGATAATGATGTGGATGCGTATAGTTTGACGTTTCCTGGCAATGGAAGCTGGGCTGTGACAGGATTACTTGGCCAGTTTGACAATGCCAGTCCGTACTCTGAAGGGTATCAGTTGCTGCCGCGAGGCATCGCTGATTTTAGCCCTGTAGGAAATACCACAAATGAAATTACCCATTCCCTGGTCTGGGGGCCAAATCCGGTCACCGAAACCATTCGTTTGCTGGATGGCAAAGTTGCAGAAGTAGTCAAAGTGTACAATCAGGCAGGTCAGCTGCTTCTGCTGCGTTCGAATGTATCAGAGTTGGATTTGAGGAATTTGCCTTCGGGATGGTACCAGATACATTCTACTACAGAAAAGAAAGTCAATATTTCAAGAATCCTAAAAGCGAATTGATTTTTGAACAAAACGATGATTTTTTTTGTTAATCGGACGTTATTTTATTTATCGAAATAAAAAATGTTTAAATAATATTTACACAAAATGAAAACATATCGATTTGGCCTTGGTGTTCTCTTTCTTTTGACTTTTTTGGCTAATACAAAAAGCCAGATCAACAAGATAGATTTTCGGGAATATACACTGGAAAACGGATTGCATGTCATCTTACACCAGGATCGTTCCACACCCATAGTAGCAGTCTCCGTAATGTACCATGTGGGATCAAAGAACGAAAACCCTGAACGCACGGGATTTGCCCACTTTTTTGAACATTTGCTGTTTGAAGGGTCAGAGAATATTGAAAGAGGCCAATTTGACAAATATATTGAAAAAGCAGGGGGGACTCTGAATGCCAATACGTCCATGGACAGGACATATTACTTTGAAATCCTGCCTTCCAATCAACTGGAACTCGGCCTTTGGCTGGAATCCGAAAGAATGCTCCATGCAAAAGTCGAAAATGTAGGAATTGAAACACAGCGCCAGGTAGTAAAGGAGGAGAGAAGGCAGCGCATAGACAATCAGCCCTATGGTTCTTTCCTGGAGCAAGTGATGAAACGGGCATACACAGTACATCCGTACCGGTGGCCGGTCATAGGTTCTATGGCTCACCTGGATGCGGCCGAAGAGAAGGATTACAAGAATTTTTACGCAGACTTCTATGTTCCAAATAATGCGATAATCTCTATTGCAGGCGATATTGACTATGACCAGTCACTGGAACTTGTAAAAAAATATTTTGGCTCGATCCCAAAAAGTAAGAAGACAGTGTTCAGACCCAGTATCGTTGAACCACCTTTGAACGGGGAAATCAGAGACACTGTGTATGACAATATTCAATTGCCTGCGGTATTGATGGCGTACAGAATTCCTGCGGGGGGGACTCCGGAGTACTATGCTGTTTCAATGTTGGGTACACTGCTTTCGCAGGGTGGGTCATCCAGGTTGCAGCGTGCCCTGGTGGACGAGCAGCAAAAAGCTGTGGCAGTGGGTAATTTTCCACTGGATCTTGAAGATCCGGGAATCGCGATCACGTATGGAATCTGCAGCATGGGCACGGATGTTCAGGATGCAGAAACTGCCATTACCGGAGAAATTGAAAAAATCAAGGAAACATTGATCAGCGAGGAAGAATTTCAAAAATTGCGCAACCAGGTTGAAAATGATTTTGTATCGGCAAACTCCCGTGTTGCAGGTATCGCTGAAAGTCTGGCGAATTACAAGATGTATTATGGGGATGCCAACCTGATCAACACTGAACTTGACA
>JAJTEZ010000019.1 GCA_021298335.1 Saprospiraceae bacterium
CCATACCCCACCCGATCCTACGGCTACGTACCATCGCGACGGATTTTTGGGGTGCACAGCAATGTCTGAGATGCGGCCGGACATAAAGGCAGGACCCACGCTCCGAAAGGCCATTCCTCCGAGCAACTCCTCAGTGAGTCGGGGTGTGGGGACTACGGTTTTTTTCTCCTGTGCAGTGATGGAAAATGTCGCCTGCAAACAAATAGACATAATAAGAAGTCGGAAGGACGGATAGAGGGCCATATTTCGTTGGATTTGACCCAAAAATAAGAATAAACACCGACAAATAGACAGAAGTTCCTGGTGAATAGCTGATTTTGCTCATATGCTTCTCCTCAGTAGCCTCAAGTCTTTATCATGTGGTCTGCCGCTTTTGTCGCGACCTGAATATGCGGCTTTACATTCACATTGTATCCCAGGCTATTCGCCCAGCCTTTGGTTGATCCAATCAATACATTAGATTTTGAGAACTGATCTTCGTTAAAATCCATGTCAATTTGCACTTCAAAATGGATATGCTTTGTAAGTAATTCCGCTAATTGGATTGACATTTCTGCCTCTTTCCACAATCTCGTCCACATATCATTCACTTTTGGAACTGTCTTGATACTAAAGATGAAGGAGACTCCACTGTTTCCCTTTCTGTAGGCAATCACAGAGGCATATTTCGTATATGAAGGATAATTTTGGGAGTCAGTCCCCACATGAATCTGTACGCAAGGAAAGTTTTTAATCATCAATTTTGAAAACAGGATGGCATCTACCACTTCTCCTTTGATTGTAGTAAACTCAGTCATTGATTGCTTTGGTTGATCAACAAATGTATTCGAAAAGCAATGGGAATAATGATTTGTTGCAAAAAAGGCCTCGTGCACAATTTTTTCGCATGTAACATTGGGTTATTTATTCAAGGTGGTTGCTCTTACTGCATCAGTTGGTTGGAGTAAAGCCAAAGGTCTGCTATCCTGGTAATTGCTACTGCGGACCTGAAAAAAGGCCATCCAACCAAAGTGATCGGATAAGAGGGGTTGATTATCAAGGCATTTGTACGAAGTGAGTAATTCCATTTCAGTAGTTAAAGCAGGCCTGTAGAATATATAATCCAGTTTTGCTCTGGGTTCATTATCAGAGACAAAATCGTTGGTCACATGATCAGAGGTAAAGTGTGAAGAATTGATCTTAGGCTGGACATCTTCCCATGACTGACCCATTGTAAGATATTCATACAAGGGCGATTTGCTGATGGAAGAATGCTGGATATTCATGTCTCCGGCAAGTAACACTGGCTCCTGGAGAAGATTTAAGTCCTCTAACACTTCAGTCATATACTCAAATTGTAAGGCGCGCTGATCTTCTGCCTGCTGGCTGTATCCCGCATACAAATGTGTATTTACAACGTGAATCATGTGTTCTCCGATACAAATGGATGTGAGGATGAATCCTTTTTGTCCTGTTTTTTCTATGAGAGAATAATTGGCGTTTAAAGGATACGGATAAAACCTCTCAGAGATGATGGGGTATTTCGACAAAGTCAAAAGTCCGCCGTAACAGTCCATGTTGACAAGGCCGTAGACATCTCTCTGGCAATCCAGTTCTGTGTGGTAAGGATAGGTATCGAGTAATTTGTTTGAAATTTCCATTCGCAATTTTGGGTGGAAGGTTTCCTGCAGGCAAACAATGGAAGCATTCAATGACGAGATAGCAAGAGGAATTTGGGGAAATCTTGTTTCTTGCTGATGACCTGGCAAATTGACTGGTAAGCCCCAGGTATTGTAAGTCAGGACAGAAATTTTGCCTGGTGAGCCGCTTGGATAACAGGGCACTAGCTGTTGCCATTTATGCAGATTCTCACGAACCGGTGACGAACTGGAACTAACGGGCGGATAGATGCTGCACAAAAGAATTAACACGAAAAAGTATTGCCTCATACACTTGAAATTATAGGCAAAAAAACTTATTATATGTTAATAAACAATAATTTATACATTAGATAATTGTTAACTATCTATGCAAATACATATTGCAATGTTTCCTGGATATTGTTGGCCTTCATCTGAACATTTGACTTTTGGCGCCAAACCCAGTCACAAAAAATTGACTTTGTCTCCAGACTCAGTTCTTTCAATGACAAAACGCCCAGTTGTTTCAGGGCTGCAGCATTACATTGTTGTTCATACTGCCCGTCAATTGGAATTGTCAGCACTTTTTTCCCAAGGTACAGTGCCTCAGCCGGTGTTTCAAAACCACCGCCTGTCACAATACCGTGGCAATAGATCAGGCTTTGATTAAAATAGTCCTGCTGAATCGGAAAATAGTGAATATTACCCTGCACAAATGGCTTTTGGACACCATGCAAGAACCAATGGACAGGAGTCGGGTTTATGAATTTCATAATATCTTCTACACATTCCTTGTTGTAGGCCGGAAGATACACAGTAATATGGCCATGGTCTGCAGGAGCTGCATCAATAAAGGCCTGTTTTATGATTGGAGGGAAAATGAATGCATCGTAATTTGAAAAGTGCAATCCCACATATCGGGTAGCAGGGGCATAATTTTTTAAAATATATTCACCCAGCATGCTTTTCTTATCAGGCCTGGGAGTGCTTTCGGAAAGAAAACTAGCCTGATGACCAAACTGCACTGATGGAACTTTTTTCATGGCACAGGCGCGGGCAGTGATATGGTCAAAATCATTGATTACCAGGTCATATTTTTCCACGGGTAAACCCTTTGCTTCCTTCCGAATTCTCATTGGATTGAACGCAAGAGCTGTTTTTGTGTAGTCCAGTCCGCCGCATGTGGCGTAAAACAAGCTAAGCCCTTTGCTTCTGAACTTTACAGGGATATCCATCTGAAGAGAGGCGTTGGAACCGCTGAGCAAGATATCTACATTACCAAACTGTGTCAGATATGGATACAGCTGGTGAGCCCGGGAGATATGCCCGTTACCGGTTGCCTGAACGGAATAAAGTATTTTCATAAGCGGGTAAACGTTCTAGGATAGTTGATTGAAAAATAAACGATGCTTCCAACATGTCGATGTCGGCATCTTGATTTTGACTGGTCACAGCATCATGTGTATAGATTGTCCATAAGCCCTGATTGTATTCCAAAGCGGTATTATTCTCAATCCAGTCGCCGCTGTTGACATACAACACATGCCCTTCCGGAAAATGCATGGTTCTAATCTGGGGTTGGTGAATATGACCGCAGACCACTGTGCTAAACCCCTGATCGACTGCAACCTGACCTGCAATCATTTCGAAGTTATTGATGAAGGTGACGGCTTTTTTGACGCCGGATTTTACTCTTTGAGAAATACTGACCTTTTCTTTTCCCATTGACTGGAGAAGGTTGTTGATAAATCGATTGAATAAAATCAGCAAATCGTATCCTTTCCCCCCCAGTTTGGCTAGGATTCTTGCCCAGCCCTGTGTGGTAGAATCGAAGATGTCTCCATGAAAAAACCACACCTTTTTTCCATCAAGCGTAAGGATCAACTTATCATCGAGGAGAATGTTGCCCATGGATGTTCCGGAGTACTTACGGAGGGCTTCATCGTGATTACCGGTGAGGTAGTAGATTTTTGTTCCTTTTTCTGCCATTTTCAGCAAAAAACGTATGACATGCATGTGTGCCTTTGGAAAGTACTTTTTATTAAAATTCCAGATATCGATGATGTCTCCGTTCAGGACTAAAATTTCCGGGTCTATACTTTTCAGGTATTCAAGCAACTGCTGGGCATGGCAACCATAGGTACCCAGGTGAGTATCGCTAATGACAGCCAGGTGAATTTTCCGCTTTTCCATGGGTAACATTTGCACAAAGTAAGTACAAGTAGATTATCTAAATATTAATCAAATATTAAATATAAAAAAGCCTGTAAACGAATGCTTACAGGCTTTTTGAAACAAAACTTTACAGACTAAACTATTTTGCAAAAAAGTCAAACTTGATTCCTGCCTGAATCCTGGCATTATAGTATTCCTCCTGGATAGTCCTTTCAGAAATTCCCTGGTAATATCTCAGTGGTTGGTTTGTAATGTTGTTTGCTTCCACGTAGAATCTCCAGGAAGGAGTAAATGCATATGAAGCATTCAGGTCTACGAAGGTTTGTTTGTCGTAGTAAATGTCTGAGAATGCACTACCGCCTACCAGATCGATGTAGTCATCTGCGTAGTTTATAGATGCTCTTACGACAAGTTTCTTATTTTCGTAAGACAAGGAAGCGTTAAACATATTTCTGGCTGTACCTGTCAAACTCAGTTCATCATTCTCACGACCTTCAATACCTGTAGTCGTTGATTGTGTGAAGGTATAATTAGCATACACGCCGAATCCTTTTAAAAATCCCGGGAGAAAATCCAGCTGCCTCTGGAAGGATGCTTCAAATCCATATACATCAGCTGTACCGCCGTTTTGAGGACGAGTATAAGAAATCAACTGACCATACTGTGGATCATTGACATTCAGGTCTGTCTTGGAGTAGATAAAATTGCTGATGTCCTTGTAAAACATACCAGCAGATACGAGACCAATGGAGGCAAAGTAATTTTCAAACATCAAATCATAGTTTGAAGAAGTGGTAGCCTCCAGTTCTGAATTTCCTGCGACCAACGTCATATTATCGGGACTATAATTGGCATAAGGTACCAAATCGAAATAGTTAGGTCGTGCCAATGAATTTGTCCAGGCGAGTCGTGCGATGGCATTGTTTGAAATCTGGTATCTGAGGTGAGCCCCAGGCAGTACATTTGTGTATGACTTTGAAACTTCCGGTGTTGGTTTTGCGGTTTCGTTGTCTTCATCAAATTCAAATCCGCTGTAGTTGATTCGGGTATTTTCGATACGAGCCCCTGCGACCAACAAGAGATTTTTTGTAAGTGTTACGTCAGCCATTGCGTATCCGGCAGTAATGCTTTCAGAGGCGGTGTAATTTGACGTGATATATTCAGCAATAGCATCTTCTTTTTCAAACAGCGCGCTGTTTGAAAAATCCAGTCCTCCAAGGAACTCTTTTGTCACAAATCTTCCTGGCACATATTTGTCGCCATTCAGGAAGGTGCGCTCGTTTTGATAATCCAGCGGCAGATTAGCAGGCGTATTTCCTGCCGTTCCAAGGTTGGACAATGGCGTGTAAATATCGTAAGTATTTACTCTTTCCTTATTTTTATTTCTTGTCCTTGCACCGAACTTGACATTTACTTTAGAATTAACCGGGTATTGAAAGTCAAGTCTTCCGTTCAGGTCATTTTCGTTTGTGTTGTTGTTTGATTCGTAAATCTGGTTAAGAGCCAAGCTCAGTATATCGTCCTGGCTTTTGAGGTTTACCACATATTTTGCCGGATCTCTTGTGTCAACTATCACTGTTTTGTTACTTCTATGAGTGATATACCGCTCATTGGGTCTGTCTTCCTCAGCTCTTGCATAAGTGAGGTTCCACGTCATTTTCAGTTTGTTGAAACCATGCTTTTGTCTGAATTGCTACACGACCACTCATTTCAAGTAGGCCATCCTCAAGTTTTGTAAATTTATTTGTAGTGATTGGGGTATTCAGACGGTCTACACGCAATCTGTATCTGTTTTCCCAGTCATCACGCCAATTGTACATGCTGTTGACATAGATTGAATGACCTTTTGCAAGGTCAAAATCGAGAGCCAGTGAAGCGCTTCTTCGAATTCGCTGCACATCGTATTTTCTTAGGTCGAAGCTACTCAATACAACGGGGTAGTCGGGATTCGTTGTCTCGGACCATACCCCTTCGAAATTATCTGAACCAAACGTATGGTTGTTGTAAGATGCAGAAAAAATAACCCCCAATTTATCGTTCAGTATCCTGTTACCCAGGATAACTGCTCCATTCCAGATGGGTTTTTGAGAAAGCATGTTGAGACCTGATCCGGCTGTACCACTTAGACGGAGACCTTGAGGGGCTTTTCGGGTCACGAGGTTTACGGAGCCTCCGATGGCATCAGCATCCATGTTAGGTAAGATTGCCTTATTCACTTCTACAGACTGTACCATATCAGCAGGGATAAGGTCCATCTGGACATTTCGGTTATCACCTTCAGCGGAGGGTACTCTTTCGCCATTGATCATCACGGAATTTAGTTGAGGCGCCATTCCTCTGATGATGATATTCCTCGCTTCACCCTGGTCATTTTGCATGGTGATTCCCGGTATTCTTTTGACTGCATCACCGATGTTTGCATCCGGGAATTTACCAATCTGGTCTGCGGCTACAATGTTGGTGATATTTGCATTATTTTTTTGCTGGCTCAGCGCTTTTGCCTGTCCGCGGAGTCTGTCACCGAGGATGAGTACTTCATCTCCGAGGAGGGAAGCTTCCACGAGTGCGATATTGACTTGTGTGGGTTGACCCTCAATGACATCCACACCAAACTCCTTGGTCTGGTACCCCAGGTAAGAAACGGTGAGCGTATATTTTCCAGGTTGAATAGAAGAAAAAGAAAACTTTCCTCCGTTGTCGGTGATGGTTCCGGAGGCAGGTTCAGTATTTAACAGAATGGTTGCCCCAGGCATGACCAGTCCGAGGTCATCGGTTACTTTACCATTGATTCTGCTGGTTTGAGCAGAAAGGTGCAAAATGCTTGAAAAAAAGAAAAATAAACCAATGTTTAAATACATTCTCATGACGTTACTATTTGTTTGCGCAAAGGTGAAAAACCAAGATTAAGGAATTGTTACTTGTGGTTTAAATCCCGGTTAAGTAATACAGTGTTTACAATTTGATGACAATATCTTTAAATGAAATAGATTCATTCTTTCAGGAAAACCGATGACATTTGTCCTTTTATTGAAACATGCCGGATGGAAATTTTATCATACGAATCCTTTGGCTATTGTATCAAAATTTGAATTCAGAAATTTCCAGATAAGAGGACTTGAAGAATATTTTAGTTTACCTTGTTTTATTCTTTTATTTGACGACGGGGCACGGACAAAACATTTGTTCTCAATGGTCATTTATACCAGGTAAAAAGGATGAAAAACTCAATAAATTCGAACTACCATCTTTTCAAAATGCGGAAACAGTTGTCCTACCGCATAGAATCGAAATGCCTGATCGTGCATTGTGGTACAGGGGTTATATCGCATTGAGAGGAGACATTTGCCTGGAAGTCAAGGCTGATGACGGCGCTCAATTATGGCAGGATGGAGTCAGAATTTATGCCAATGCACAGGGAGCCTTTCCATTGCAGATGGGTAGGGATACTTCAATTCTCGTCATTCGGGTCTTGAATAATGCGATGAAGGGTGGGTTAAGCAGTATCAGGATGTGTAGCTATGGCGAGCAAGAAAATGGAGTTTCGCATCTTGAAAATGCAGCACCTGAGAATTTATCGGCAACAGTAAGGGTTCAGGAAATTCGGGATAAAGGCAGATGTGTGGTGCAGGTATGGGGAGATTCTCAGGGTGGATGGGATGTTTTCCAACGAATCTGCAAACTTATGGAGGCTCAGGAAGCAGATGTAAATATAGGTGTGGGAGACCTGGTGTCGAGAGGAATTCAAAAGGACGAGTGGCTGATGTTTTCCAAATTAATTGAGCCTCTAGGTATGAAAAGACCTGTGCTCCTATTGCCTGGCAACCACGACTATGACGGTTATGCAGATTACTTGAGGGCGGACAATTATTTATCATACTGCAGAGCTGGCAAATCAACATCGTACTTTTTTCATCAGGAAAAACAAGTGGCCTTTCTTGCCCTGGATCCTAATCGCAATTTCCCCTTAGCGATTGATCAAAAACAGCAAAGCTGGGCTGATAGTATTTTTTGTACTCGTGCATGGAAGGATGCCAGGTGGAAAGTATTGCTGATCCACCAGGTACCTTATGGTGCAGGATGGGCAGGTTATTCTGGTGAGCAGTTTTTAAGATCCTATTTGGATTCTGTGGCTAAGCTGTCGGATTTTGATTTGGTGATAGGTGGCCACATCCATGATTTTGAAAGAGTTGTAAAAAATATCCATGGTAAACATCGCCTATTTATTGTGACTGGTGGTGCTGGAGGTAACCTTGAGCCTGAGGAAAATGATTTTCGCTGGAAAATGGATGCGATTCGCAAAGAGCATCATTTCTGTACCCTCACGTTTCAGACAAACGAACTGCAAATGAGCGTTACGAATCAAAACGGACAAATAATTGACCAATTTAAATATAACAAAGATGAGTAATAAACTTTTATTGACATGCCTGTTTCTGGTACTCTTGAGTTTCCAAATCAATCGCCTGACAGGACAGGATCGCAAGACACAACACGTTGTATTGATTACGCTGGATGGGTTGAGGTGGCAGGATCTGTTTTTTGGAGCAGACGACAGTTTGGTTCACAGATCAGAATTTGTCAAGGACATTCGATCACTTGATTCTATTTTTGGCGGCACGGACTTCATTGAGAAGCGGCATAAGTTGATGCCATTTTTTTGGGATACTCTGGCGACAAAAGGTCAATTAGTGGGCAATCGAAAGTTAAATAGTCCGGCGAATGTGACAAATATTCACTGGTTTTCCTACCCCGGGTATAATGAAATATTGACCGGCTATACCGATCCAATGATCAATACCAACAACAAAATTTATAATCCAAATATCACGGTTTTGGAATGGTTGCATCAAAAACAGGAATTTCGAGGCAAGATAGCTGCTTTTGGATCCTGGGACGTATTCCCATACATTATCAACGATGTGAGAAGTGGCATACCGGTCAACGCAGGATTTGAAGGAGCTGAAGATGGTACACTTTCATGGAAAGAAAAATATTTGAATGAGTTGCAGAGAGTCACACCCAGTCCATGGTCCTCTGTCAGGTTAGATGTCTTTACACATGAGTATGCAAAAGAATATATTCAGAAATACCACCCAAGAGTGGTATTTATTTCATATGGTGAGACGGATGACTTTGCGCATGACGGGAGATATGATCATTATCTGCATTCAGCCAGGCGAACAGATGGATTTATCCATGATTTATGGAATTTTTACCAAAGAGATTCCCTCTATGCAGGAAAGACTACCTTCTTAATTACAACAGATCATGGCCGGGGCGATATAGTGAAAAAGGAATGGACTTCACATGGTAAGATCATCAAAGGCTCAAATGAGATCTGGATGGCTGCTATTGGTCCGGATGTTCCGCCATTGGGGGAGCGAAAAGATACGAAAGTAGTCTTTCAAAGGCAGGTTGCATCTACATTGGCAGCAATCTTAGGCTACACTTATGAGAGTAAGGAAGACGTTGGAAAAGCTATTGAATTTTTTCTAAAATAAGGCTTCCAATCCATGCTTTGCCAAGAAATGTTAAGTCAATGTTATGAGAAAACATTGACTTAACATTTATATGACGTATGGATAACGTCAATTCTACATTGGGTTTACACTTGCTGAGCAGTTTTGCGCATTCTTTCACTAAAACAAAACAGTATGTCAGCAAGAAAAATTCTGATGTCCATGGTTGCTTGTGTGGGTCTTATGATGTTCACAGTTTCATGGGTTTCAGCTCAAACGAATGTTACAGGCGTTGTCAAAAGTGCCGCAGGGGAGCCATTAATTGGTGCTTCCGTTATTGAAAAAAATGCTACTGGAGGAACGATCACCGATCTCGATGGTCGATTTACTTTGGAGCTAAAAAATTCTACATCTACATTAGTAGTTACTTACGTCGGCTACAAATCAGTTTCTTTCCCTCTGGAAGGAAGGAGTAGTGTTGAGATTATGATGGACGAGGATGCTGTGGGCCTCAATGAGGTAACGATAACTGCATTGGGCATCAAGCGTGAGAAAAAAGCATTAGGGTACGCGGTTCAGGAAGTGAAGGGCGACGACATTATCCGGGCCCGCGAAACAAACCTTGTCAATTCATTGGCGGGAAAAGTTGCCGGTGTTACGGTGGTGGGCAATCCCAGTGGTATTGGTGGATCGGCCCGAATCAGCATCCGGGGAGAAAGGTCACTGAACATCAACAACAACCAGCCATTGTTTGTCGTGGATGGTGTTCCGATTACCAACCAGTTTAACGGATCTTCAGGTAGAAGTTTTCAGGAAGCAGATTACGGCAACGGTGCCGGAATGGTCAATCCGGATGACATTGAAACGATGACGATTCTGAAGGGAGCTAGTGCCACGGCCCTCTACGGATCACGGGCAGCCAATGGAGTCATTGTCATCAAAACAAAGACAGGGGCCAAAAACAAAGGCCTGGGTATTGTGGTCAATTCTACGGTGACATTTGAAGATCCTTTAAAGCTCCCTGAATACCAGAATGTGTATGGACAAGGACTGAATGGAGAGTTTAATTTTGTTGATGGCAATGGTGGAGGATTGAGAGATGGAGTTGATGAAAGCTGGGGACCTGCCATGAACGGGCAATTGTTGGCACAATATGATTCACCGACATCAAACGGCTTCAGAGCGGGCGATGTTGGAAATTTATATTCTGTGATTGGTCCTGTTGCATTAGCAGAGCAGCTGGCAAAACGAGGAACCATTACTGTTGTCCCATTTATTGCACAGCCTGATAATATCAAAGATTTCTTTCAGACAGGAACTGCCTATACAAACAATATTGCGGTATCAGGCAGCAACGAAAAATCTGATTTCAGAGTTTCCTTTACTTCATTAAATCAGACTGGAATCGTTCCAAACACGGACTTAAACCGCTACACCACTGCATTTAATGGGGGATATAACCTGACAGATAAGTTTTCAGTCAGAATGAACGTCAATTTGTTAAACAATATCAGTAGCAACAGACCAAATTTAAGTTATGGTACGGAGAATATTATGTACCTCTTTAATTGCTGGTTTCCTAGAAATACAAATATTGAATCTTCTAGAAATTATTGGCAGGCAGGTCGTGAAGGCCTGAATCAGTTTGGTTTCAATTACAATTACCATGACAATCCCTTCTTTAATGTATATGAAAATACAAACAGCCAGGATCTGAACAGGGTATTTGGCAATTTGTCGTTGAATTATCAGTTTACCCCTGCCTTACGATTGACACTTCGCAGTGGTACAGACATCAACAATGAATTGAGAATCAGAAAACGCGCATACAGCACGCAGAGATTCAAACTGGGAAGTTACAGAGAGGAAAAGATCTTTTCTGAGGAAAGAAACAGCGATTTCCTTTTGGCCTACTCACCTGCAAGTGAAGGTGATTTTACATATTCCCTTTCATTGGGAGGTAACAGACTGGACCAGAGATTCAATTTGTCTGACGTAAGTGCTCCGGAACTTGCAGTTCCAGGTATCTATTCCCTCAACAACAGTAAGGTAGCACTTCAGTCATTTGCGTTCAATTCAAAAAAGCGTATCAATAGCTTGTATAGTTTTGCCAATCTGGGGTATAGAAATTACCTGTTTTTGGATCTATCTCTGAGGAACGACTGGTCGAGTACTTTGCCATCAAACAACAATAGCTATTTGTACTACAGTGCAAGTTCAAGCCTTGTATTTTCAGAATTGTTTAAACTGGATGAATCTGTCTTATCCTATGGAAAACTTCGTTTGGGCTATGCACAGGTAGGAAATGATACAGACCCCTACCAATTGATAGCGACTTATGCCGCGCAGACAGCGGCAAACGGATTGCCTACATTTGAGGAGTCGGCGGCCTTACCGAATGCGGATTTAAAGCCTGAGATCAGTTCTTCCATTGAACTGGGTACTGAATTGAAATTTTTCTACAACAGAGTAGGCCTGGATCTGACAGTGTACAATTCTGATTCCAGAAACCAGATTCTCCCGATCCAGTTGAGCAATACTTCGGGCTACAATACGAGAATTATCAATGCCGGCCTCATTCAAAACAGGGGTATTGAGGCGATGCTCCACTTGTCGCCTGTTAAAAACTCTACAGGATTTAGCTGGGATATAGATCTCAACTGGTCTACCAACCGCAGTAGTGTTAAAGAGCTGTACACAGACCCTGTATCTGGGCAGGAAATAAAAAGTTATATCATGGCAAACAGGTATGTGACTGTGGAAGCACGTGTCAGAGAGCGCATGGGTGATATGTATGGTATCGGTTATGTGAGAGTTTCAGACGACCCGGCCAGCAAATATTATGATGCTACTGGTCAATATGTAGGGCAAGTGGTGTACTCTTCGAATGGAAAGCCGTTACCAACTACAGAACGTATTAAACTAGGTAATTACAACCCTGACTGGTTGGCAGGTATTCGAAATACCTTTTCGTACAAAGGATTGTCTGTCAGCGTATTATTTGACACACGCCAGGGTGGCCAGATCTATTCACACACTCAAACAGTAGGACGAGAAGGTGGAATCATCATTGAAACGCTGGAGGGAAGAGCTGACGGATATGACCTAACCAAAGAAGGCAATGGTGTTGTGGGTGAGGGCGTTGTTTTGGGAGCAGATGGTAAATTCTCACCGAATACTGTGAAACTTTCCGCACGTGAATGGCACACAACCTATACTCTTGGCAGACGACTGGTGGAAGGTGTTATCTACGATGCAAGTTTTACCAAGCTTCGTGAGGTTCAGATTTCCTACACCATTCCAAACAAACTTTTAGCAAAATCAGGTGTGCGGGATATCACTTTATCACTTGTGGGGAGAAATCTGATGTTATGGTCTAAAGTGCCACATGTTGATCCTGAAACTGCGTCAACATCGGGTGGTACAATTATTCCTGGTGTAGAATCTGTGGCGATTCCGTCTACCAAGAGTTATGGAATCAATGTTGGATTAAAATTTTAAACAATTTTCAAAACGAATATAGTCATGAATAAGTTAATGATCATACTTCTTATGCTGTTGGTATCAGCAAGTCATTATTCCTGTACGAAGGATTTTGAAGAAATCAACACCAACAATAACTCTCCTGTGAAGGTAACCCCCCAGTTGTTATTGCCGGATATCCAAAGAGATGTCATGAATAATCTTTTGGGTGAGGCCTGGGGAATTGGCAATATTGTCATTCAGCACACAGCAAAAAATCAGTTTGTGAATGAGGACAGGTATCTCTGGGGAGAGATCAATGGCATCTGGAACACAAATTACAATAAGCTCAGAGATGTTCAAAATCTAATTCAGCTGGCAGAAGAGACGGGCGATGTGGGTACCAAAGCTGTGGGGCTCACGCTGCGTGCCTGGATGTTTTCACTGATTACGGATGCTTACGGAGATATTCCCTACAGCGAAGCAATCAAAGCAAAAGCTGGAATCTACTATACAAAATATGATAGCCAGGAGGCAGTTTACAATGGCATTCTGAACGATTTGAGAGAAGCCAATCAGTTAATGTCAACTGCATCCGGCAAGGTAGGAGGAGACTTGATTTACGGGGGTGATTTGACAAAATGGCGAAAACTGGCAAATTCACTTAGAGTGAGGTATTTGATTCGCATCTCAAATAAAAAATCACCCGCCACTGAATTGGCGCAAATAATCTCAAGTGCAGCACAAAATCCGCTGATGACATCCAATAGTGATAATGGGGTCTACACCTATCTTGCGGCCGCTCCGGACCAGTTTCCACAATTTTCAAACAGGAGTGGTTCCTTTAATGAGTTCAGAGCAAGCAAGGTGCTGCTTGATACACTAAAAACATTAGAAGACCCAAGAATGACGATCTTCTTCCGACCCACACCAGCTACAGAAGGCAGTGCAAACCCAGTATACACTGGCATTCCTAATGGGCTGGATGATGTGACATCACAGACCTATGCCGGAGGACAACAGAATCACTCCAGGATAGGGTCACTCTATTACGAAAATTCCATTACGACTGAAGGAATAAAAATCGCAAAAGGAGTAGTCATGACATATGCAGAATTGCAATTTCTATTGGCTGAAGCAGCTGCCAAAGGGTGGATTCAGGGCGATGTGAATGCATACTACACAAAAGGAATTGAATCATCATTTGCGTTATATGGCCTGAATGTGCCCGTTGGATACCTTGACAGGTCTGAAGTCAAGTTGAGTGGCAGCAAAGATGCAGATCTCCAAAGAATTGGATTCCAGAAATGGATTTCGTCTTTCTTTCAGGGCATGGAGGCTTGGTTTGACTGGAGAAGAACGCGTATTCCGGCATTGAAGCCTGCTGTTTCAAACCAAAACAATAACAAAATTCCTGTAAGATTTATCTACCCAATCAGCGAGCAGGCCCTCAATGGCACCAACCGTGCAGAAGCGGTGGCCAGACAAGGAGGCGACGACATCAACACACTGATGTGGTATTTAAAATAAGTACAACTTTTCATTTGGCTCTTGATGTGGCCCCCGCTATCGCGGGGGCTTTTTTTTTGCATCGAAATGCCTGCCACCGAAAGTATCGGTTGCTATGATATAAATTTGGTTTTCAGTACAAAAAAAGATCCACGGTCTTAGAAGGAAACTTAACGTTATCTTTTCGTTGCGTTAGTAGACAAATGTTCAATCATAAGATTACGAATATCTGTCAGGTCTTCGTCGGCAGAATTTTCTGATTTTGCCTGTTCATCCCAGAATCGAAGCTGTATGCACTCTTCCTTCCAGGGAGTCAATTCGAACTTTTTGGCTTCTTTAGACGTCATTTTACCACCTTGATACAAGAGGGTTTGTTTGGAAGCGTCAGAGAGGTTTTCGTAATATTCAGGAAACTTGAATGTCAAATACCGTTTAGCTTCCACGTGAGATCTCACGAGCGTACAAACTTTTTCTGAAAAACCCATTTCTCTGAGATATTCTGCACCCAGTTGTTCGTGATCTGCCACACCATACTGATCCATGGTTTCAACAAGGGCTCCATCGGGGTGAAGATGGCCGATGTCGTGCAAGAAAGCCGCCAGAATTGTTTCTGCATCGCTTCCCTCAGAAGATGCAATCAATGCACACTGAATTGCGTGTTGAAGTTGAGTCACATGTTCGCCAAAATACAGTGCATTGCCTTGCGATTGAAACAGTGTGATTAGTTCGTTTGCTTTTTGAATATGAGCTTCCATGACTTTTTTTTCCAAAAATAATCGAAACGAAAATCGGTGCTACACGGAGACCATGAATTATATGTTAATTTATTTCAGCTTAAAGTAAATATAATATATCGATAACTCAGTAATTGCACATTGGTGAAAACGGCGAAGGATCTTTGGGGAAATTTTTCTTATGGTCAGGATGGTAATTTTTGATATGGCTGGTACTACGATAAACGAGGATAATCTCGTGTACAAGTGTATTCGAAAGGCGTTGGAGATTCATGGGTATCCGGTGGACTTACACATGGTTTTATTTCATTGTGCCGGAAAAGAAAAAAAAGACGCGATAAGAAAAATGATTTCACTTGTCAGTCCTGTTGAAAATGATGAAGGAGAGGTACATGCCATTTATGGAACTTTTTCGCAATTATTGGAGGAAGCATATTCAATCGCTCCAATAGGTATGATGGAAGGGTCAAGGGCAGTCATACATTTTCTGAGGAAGAATGGCATCAAAGTCGTTTTTAATACCGGCTATACTCATGAAATTGCGATAAAGATATTGGAAAAAGTGAAATGTATGCCTGGTGATGAGATCGATGAGCTGATTACTGCAGATATGGTTGACCATCCGAGGCCAGCACCTGATATGATTCAAAAAGCTCTGAACCTATTCAATATTGAAGGGCGTCAGTGCATGAAAGTCGGAGATTCCATCATTGACATCGAGGAAGGTCAAAATGCTGGAGTAGGATACACCATTGGAGTAACAACAGGTGCGCAGCTGCGGGAGCAGTTACAAACTGCAAATCCTGACGATATTCTTGACGAACTTGTGGATTTAATTCCGCTAATTCAGAGAATAAACCATGATGGGCACGCATGAAAATCTGGATTCAAAACAGGTTGCAACAACACACTGGCTTTCTGGTGGCCTGGGCAGGTGCTGCGGCTTTTTTATCTTACTTTGCAATGTATATGTTTCGCAAGCCATTTACGGCTGGCACATATGATACAATAGTTTCTCATGGACTTGACTTTAAATCCATTTTAGTCATTTCTCAGATCATTGGGTATGCAATTTCAAAATTTATTGGCATCAGGTTCATTTCGTCACTACAGAAAAAATACAGGTATTTTTCTTACCTGGCCTGTATTTTACTCTCTGAATTCGCATTGATATTATTTGCGTTATTCCCAACACCTTTCGGTGGTTTGTTTCTCCTCTTAAGTGGTCTGCCTCTGGGTTTAATCTGGGGCATTGTTTTTCAATATCTGGAAGGTCGAAAAGTCTCAGAAATATTAACCGTAATGCTCAGTGCCAACTTTGTTCTGGCATCAGGTGTAGCCAAATCGATAGGAAGCTGGTGCCTGCAAATGGGTGTGAATGAGACATCCATGCCAGCAGTTATTGGAATATTCTCCATACCACTATGTTTTGTAGCAGTCTGGATGTTGGAACAGATCCCTGAGCCCAACAACCAGGACGTGCTGCAGCGACAATTGAGGGTCACTATGGGAACAGAAAACCGAAAGTCTGTATTTCGGCAATATGGCTCAATGCTATTGATGTTCAGTCTGATATATATTGTCTTAACGGCAATTCGGGATGTTCGGGATAACTTTGCAGTCGAAATCTGGCATGCCATGGGCTATAAAGGAGCAGTTTCGCTATACACTATGACTGAGCTGCCGGTCACAATGGTATTGTTGATCAGCCTCGGCATGTTATTTCTTATCAAAGACAACAGGAAAGCCCTTCGTGTTCAGTTTGGCATGATTGGGATTTCCATCTTATTGTTTTTGTTTTCTACCGTACTTTATTTTATTGGCAGCCTTCCTCCCACGTATTGGATGATTGTTTCAGGTATTGGGTTATTTATCCCCTATATATTGTTCAATGGTATTCTTTTTGACAGGATGATCGCTGCCTTCCAGATGAAAGCCAATGTTGGTTTTTTCATGTATCTCGTAGATACAGCGGGCTACGTATTTAGTGTTTTCATCATATTTTGGAAAACGATGGGGGGCAACCTCTTATCCTGGCTGGACTTTTACTTGAACATTTGCTTGATTGGAGGAAGTTTACTCTTAATATTAGTCATCCCTTTGTGGTATATCTTTAAATCATCCTTTTTAATTAGAAAGATATGATGAAAAAATATGATTTCATTATCGTAGGAGCGGGAATTCTCGGTCTTGCTCATGCCTACCATGCCTTAAAAAAAGGTAAAACCGTCCTGATGCTTGAAAAAAATGATAAAGCCATGGGGGCGAGCGTTCGTAATTTTGGGCAGATTGTGCCATCAGGATTTGGATGTAAATGGCAATCTTTTGGACGTGACTCCCTGGAAATTTATCAGCAAATCCAGTCAGAATACGACATCCAGGTGAAGCGGGAAGGATCGGTTTATCTGGCATCCAATGAAGAAGAGCTCCAATTGCTTACTGAACTGCAACAGATCAATCAATCAAATGATTATCCTTCGAAATTGCTTACTGCAGAGGAATGTTTAGCGATTTATCCTATGATTCATAAAAACTATTGCGTCGCAGGACTGCAGTTTGAGCAAGAATTAAAGGCTGAGCCAATGCTTACAATCTCATTGCTGACAAAATATCTGGTGCACATTTTAGGAATGGAAATTCGCTATAATACTTTCATTACAGACATTTATTCCAATGATCAGGCCGCCATCGCCTTTGACAGTTTGGGTGAAAAATACATTGGAGAGCACCTGGTGCTTTGTACAGGAGATGATTTTCAGACGTTGTATCCCTGGATTTACAAAAAAGTCGACCTGGAATTGGTAAAGCTGCAGATGCTGGAACTGATTCCCCAAGAAAGTTTTATCAGAGGCAATATTCTGACGGGCTGGACAATTCGCAGGTATGAAAGTTTTCAGGAATGCCCATCTTTTAAAGACATCAAAGAAAAAGAAGATGCCCAGAGTCTCCAGCGAATGTATGGTATTCACCTTCTGTTTAAACAGAATATTGACGGAAGTGTCATTGTGGGTGATAGCCATGAATATGGCAAACCTGATAAAATATCAGGGTTAAAATTGCACGAATCATCTGATTTCATCAATGAATTCATACTGCATCATGCATCCCTGATCCTACACCTGGATATGTCAGTCAGACGCAGCTGGATTGGGTGCTACAGCCAGGTCCGTCACGATGAAATATTCAATCACCGGATCGATTCGCGGGTTAGAATTGTCACCGGTATCGGGGGTAAAGGTATGACGGCCAGTTTTGGGTGGGCTAAAGCACATTTTGAGGAATTGAATCCATAACGTTTGGTATCCCTTTCTGTGGAGTGCCAGCGCAATATTTTAATGATTGGATAACATGAAATGCATTCTGAGGTAATGCAATCAGATTACATTTACAGCCAGTCATTTGACCAAAAATTTTAGAAAAGTCAAGTCGACAGAGATTGTAATTTAGGACAGATATTTGAAAAATACCAGGAATTTTTACTAGGTACAGAATGTTGGACTTGTGTTAAAATTGGAAATATCTGATTACTATATAATACATATATGCATGAATATCAATCAATATGATATTAAACAATAAAATATAAAAAAATGAAGCTGGCATATTTATATACAAAATCGGAACTGACACCGTGGAAAGAAAACATTCACCTTCAGACACTTCAATACCTTCAAAACAATACTCCGGAGTCACTTTTCTCAGATGTAATCCATTTTGATGGTTTTACAGAATCTATGGCTGATGTACTGCATCAATATGACCTGGTTTTTAACCTATGCTATGGATACGGAACAGCCGGTCAGGTTGAGGTAGCGCAATGGCTTGAAAACCACAACATCCCACATACAGCCTCCTCTTCCAAAGCGATGGCAACAGCACAAAACAAAGCTCTCCTGCCTGAGATTTGTCGTCAATTAGGACTTGCTACCCCTGCTCTTGAGGTAAATCCGGATGGTTTGCATAACAACGAAATCTATCTTGCGAAACCTCGCCTTGGAAGTTGCCACAGAGACATAACAATTCATTCAGGGCAATGGATGAAGGAAAACCAGCAACTACTGGTTAATGATTGCATCATCCAACCATATATTTTTGGTCGGGAATTTTCGGTGGCCGTAATACCGGCACCGGGAGGTCGATACTCGCATGGACTCCCTCCCATTGAAATTTGCTCAGAGGATCAGTCAACCATCTTTGTGGCCGGACAAAGTTTCGGACCAACATACAGGAATTTAGCACCGAAATTGAAAGAGTCGTTAGTAGACGACCTGATGGAGGCTGCAGAAAAATTACATCGTTTTATTGGATTAAGAGGTATGTCGAGAACAGACTTCCGTGTTGACCAGTCTGGAAATATTTTTGTTTTGGATGTCAACGCGATGCCAAATCTGGACCCCGAAAAATCTCTGCTCCCTGCAATCTGTCAACACCATGGAATTCAAATGAAAGATGTCATTCAACGAATTCTGGACAATTACTATTGTCATCAGAAAATCGCCCACATTATGCCGGCCATTGCATAATGCTCAATATGGTAGCTGGTTTGTGATTTTTTATACAAAGTTAACACAGAAAGATTGGCGAATTGGGTAAAACGGCTGCACTTTTGGTCTTAAATCCATATTCATGTCTATCAAACTATCCGTGTGTCTGTTATTTTCTATATTACTCTTTAGTCGATGTAGTCACTTCGAAAAACAAGCTGAAGAGGTATTGCCAATCATAGTGACCCAGGCAATTGCAGGCGACACAGACGATCCTGCGATTTGGTTAAATCCTGAAGACAGGTCAAAAAGTATCATCATAGGGACGGACAAGGGAGGAGATCATTCATCCGGAGCGATTTACATCTATCGGCTTGATGGCAGCATTGATTCATCCAGGAGTATTTTTGGACTGCAAAGACCGAACAATGTGGATGTGGAATATGGTTTGACCAATGGAAGTAGCCGAGTAGATATTGCAGTCTTTACAGAGCGGGATAGGAATATGGTCCGTGTCTTTCGGCTTCCGGAAATGAAGGAAATTGACAGAGGAGGCCTACCTGTGTTTGTCGGAGAATTGAAGCAGGCGCCCATGGGTATAGCCCTGTATAAGGATCCCGATACCCAGCAGATCTACGCGATCGTTGGCCGGAAAGAGGGTCCTGCGGATGGATACCTTTTTCAGTACCAGCTTTTGTTGGATTCTTCAGGTTCTGCCTCTATCATATATGTACGGAAGTTTGGAAAGTATAGTGGCCAGAAAGAAATTGAATCTATCGTTGTAGATGATGAGCTGGGATTTGTGTACTACTCAGATGAAGGCGTGGGTGTTAGAAAATATCATGCACATCCTGACAGGGTATCGGATGAACTGGCCTTGTTTGCAACGCAAGGGATAAAAGAAGACCATGAAGGATTAAGTATTTATAAAAAATCCTCGAATACAGGGTATATTTTATTATCTGACCAGCAAGCCAATACATTTCATGTTTTCCCCAGGGAAGGATTGTCAGGGAAACCTCACCAACACCCATGCATGACGACGTTGGCTATCCACACCCGTGAAAGTGATGGTAGCGAAATGCTGAGTGACTCACTTAGTCCAGTCTTTCCCAAAGGTATATTTGTTGCCATGAGCACTGACGGCACGTTTCAACTCTACGACTGGAGAGACTTTCAAAAGAAAATCCCTAAATAATCCAGCAATTTCTTCCGCTTACTGCACAATATGGCAAGTGCTAAATAATCAATCTGCTTCGTTTTGAAATTGGTAAGTGTTTCTTTTCTGTTTGCGGACAATCTCCACATATTGTGCCACAAGAGAAGGCCAGGTGTAGATTTGCAAAGAGAGGTGCGCTTCTCTTATCATTTGATTGAGGATACCAGGATGATCCAGTAGATAGCTCATTGCATAGCACCATCCTCGTCTCTCATGAGAATATCAGAATAAAAGGCTACCCTGATCTAGCTCTGTCTCATCATGCAATCTCAGATTATGGGTGAATTGAATTGAGTAGATTACCGTTGCAAAAAGGTGGGATCGAAACTCTCCAGATCAAGATACATCAGCCCATCGATGGAATCATTAAAATGAACATCCACATTAAAGCCAAGAATTTTTGCTTCCCGGGCAAGGTATTTTTTAATCAACACCGGCATTTTCAGTCCATTAGGTTCAATTGTACGAATCAATTTTTCCAATTCCGCCATATTTTGGGGCAGGCTTTGCGCCTTTTGAAATTTCAAAAATGTCGCATCATGACGGAATGGATTTACAGGAAGTACGTATTGATTAAGCTGATGATTTGAGCAATACGACTGAAGAAAATGTACCATGCAGGATTGACTCAACGCAGAATAACTGCTGCTGATACTGACGGCACCCATCAAATACCGACAGGCTGGATACCTTTCTGCGATCTGGGCTATTCCTTTCCATAATAAAAATAGCGGAAAAGGGCGGCTTTGATAATCCTGTGTAATAAAAGCACGCCCCATTTCAATGCCCTTCGAAAACATTTCTGCTACTGGTCCTGAAACATAAAATTGTGAAGAAAGATAAAAGCCTGCCATCCCTTTTTCTGGCCAAATTTGATGTCCGAGTCCGAGACGATAAGCTCCAGCGATACATTGACAGGAGGCATCCCATAAAATCAGGTGATGATAATACTCATCAAATGCATCAATATCAGTCGGATTTTGGGTACCCTCTCCTACCGCCCGAAATGTGTATTCTCTGAGCCGGCCAATTTCCTGCATGATGGCACAGTCTCTCTCCAGCGGTGTAAAATATACTTCAAAATCACCTGATGTAAACAATTTCAGGTTTTGGTCAGACAGTGTTTGAATTTCAGAGACCAATGTATAGCGAGGTACTTCCAGTGCCAGGGGACATGGTTGCGTTGGCTTTCGGTCAAATAGTCGTTTTTTCAGACTCGTCTCTGATTTTCGAAGGCGATATGTAGTTTCGCGGAGAAATGACCTGAAACTGACCGGGGTATTGTATTGGTTCTGCTTATCTACTGAAATACACTCACCAGTAAACACTGCGATGTTCTTGCCTCTGGATTTGAGAAGTTCGCCGGGCAGAGCTGCTGTCCGAAGGGTGGGATGTACGGCAGAAAGAGTATAAAACAACGCACTGTTTCGTGCCTCCATAAAAACCGGAGTCACGCCCACTTTGGCCATTTTGATTAATTTTATCGCAGGAAGTTCCCACTCTCTGTCGAGAATCGTACCGGACAGTCCCGAGGTCTTTGTAGACACTTCCCCTGCCGGAAAGATGACGAGAACTCCTCCATTTTTCAAATGCATCAAAGACTCCTTAAACCCGTTATAGCTGTTGAATGCCTGTTTATTTGTTTCAAAAGGGTTTACGGCACAAAAATACGGAGTCAAAGGCTCAACCCGATTGAGAATAAAGTTTGTCATTACTTTAATATCCTTTCGGTAGGTCAGCAGAAGACGCAACAAAATGAGGCCATCAATACCGCCCAGCGGGTGATTGGCGATGACCATCCTCGGACCATTGAAATTCAATCGCTTTAATGACGTCTCATCAACTGAAACTGAAACCTGTAACTCCTGTAAAACAGCGTCAATGAAAGCACAGGCATCCAGGTGCTTGTATTTATCATATAAGGCATTGATTGCATCGAGCTTGAGAAAACGCATCACCGGCTTACTCAAAGATTGGGACAATACACCAAAACCCCCTTTACTCAATACTGAAACTACCTCTTGTGTCGAGACTAATGGCATAACTCCTGCTTTTAGCAGGCGAAGATCTGAATCTTGTGTTATGCAAAGTTTACGAGATTGCTAACTCAATGTAAACAATCAAGAATAAGCCAATTTTCGGTAACTACTACCACCGCACCATCAACACTCCAAACGGATTGGTCCATTCGGAACAGCAGGCGAAGGGATCAGCGACGCGGAAACGGTAAATGCCGGGTTTCTCGCCGTTGGTATCGAGTTCTGTCACCTGATAGTCAGGACCGGTTCCCTCAGTGCACCGTTCTTCGGTACCTGTTTGAAACAAGGTCCAAAGACCATCTGGCAATGTACCCAGCATCTGACGCCCCAGAGCTGGGGGATCGCATGTTGGCTGGGTGATGGCATTGAGTGTCACCACAGGTGGTGCAGCACAATCGCTGATTACGACATTGATAAGAGCATCCTTACTGCACCCTGCTGCCACCGTGACATTGAGGTCGTACCGACCCGTTTCATAGACAAGAACTGTATCTGTCGATTCACCGGTAGACCACAGAAGAGTGCGGTCTCTGGCAGCTACACTAATGCCTGCATTTGGAGAAAAGAGCTGTATGTAGCT
>JAJTEZ010000020.1 GCA_021298335.1 Saprospiraceae bacterium
CTTTTTCAGTGGATCAATTCAGGAAAGGAACATCATCTTTAGCCAACAGTTAAAACTACCCGCAAAGAAATCAAAATAAATTTTTATTTTCGAATGTACATCACTTCCTTTACAGCCCGGATCACTTTGGCGGGAGTCGGTAAATACTCATCCAGAAATGTTGGCGCATACGGCAAGGAGGTATCTGCTGCATTAACTCTAACAACTGGTGAATCCAGGTAATCAAAGGCATATTTTTGAATCTCATAGGCAATCTCCGCAGACACACCTGCAAATGGCCAAGATTCATCTACTACAACCAGTCTGTTTGTCTTCTTGACAGACTGTACAATAGTATGGTGATCCAAAGGACGGATAGTACGCAGATCAATCACCTCAGCAGAAATCCCTTCTTTCTCCAACTCAGCTGCTGCATCTTTCGCGACCTCCATCATTTTATTGAAAGATACTATAGTCACATCAGTTCCTTCTCTTCTGACAGCCGCCTTCCCAATAGGCACGAGGTATTCCCCTTCAGGAACTTCCCCTTTTAAACCATACATGATCTCCGATTCCATCATGCAGACTGGATCGTTGTCCCGAATAGCAGATTTTAGCAGGCCTTTAGCATCTGCAGGATCAATACAGGAAATCACTTTTACTCCCGGAATATTTGCCATCCAGCTTTCGAAGGTCTGCGAATGCTGTTGAGCGAGTTGACCTGCAGATCCGGATGGACCCCGGAATACGATAGGACACATAAACTGCCCGCCGGACTGGGAAAGGGTTTTAGTCGCGTTATTAACGATCTGGTCAAAGGCGAGTACGGCAAAATTCCATGTCATAAACTCCACAATCGGACGTAAACCATTCATGGCTGCACCAACTCCGATTCCTGCAAATCCAAGTTCAGCGATCGGTGTATCAATCACTCTTCTAGGACCAAATTCTTCCAGCATACCTTTGCTGACCTTATACGCGCCATTATATTCTGCGACTTCTTCGCCCATGAGAAAGACACTCTCATCACGTCTCATTTCTTCTGACATCGCCTCTCCCAAGGCATCCCTTAATGTGATAATCCTAGACATTTTTGCTGATTTTTAAAAGACGCCACAAAGGTAATGAAATTATTGCCAAAATGAAAAACCCTATCTATGTGTTTACATAAGGACACTTAAACCAGTCCAAACAGGAGGGAAATCACCAAAATGAAAATATTGCAAGAAATGTAAACGAACTTTAGAGACCTACCTACTCTTTTTCCGGCGCCTGATTTGCAGGGTCGTTGTCTGGCAAGGTGTATGACTCCTGTTTTTTACCAAAAACTGAAAAGTGAGCATACCGTTTGGGATTCAGTCGCAGATCCTGCAAAAGCAGATTCAGGTTTTTTGTCGTAGATTCAAGATTTTCATACAATTTCCTGTCATTGACCAATTTGGCGACCGTTCCATCCCCTTTCTGCACTTTTTGCAAAAGCGCAGTTAATTCTTCCATGGTTGCACTGGCGGATACGAGAGTAGCTGATAACTGGTCAAGAGATGTATTCGTTTTGGAGATCGTATTTCCAAGGTTGGCGGATGCCAGATCTCCCGATATTTTATCCATATTGGCAAGCATGCCCTCAATTTTCTTGTTGCTTTGCGCCAACGACTGTGAAACGACTGCCAGGCCTGCAAATGTTTTGTTGAGATTTTTTTCAGATCCCTCCAGTAAACGGGTGGTTGAAGCAGTTAGCGAAGCAAGATTCTGTGTGGTAAGCTCCAGATTCCGGATAATCTCATTCATAGCACCCTCTTCTCCTTCTTTTCCAAGATTTCGGATTACTTCACGCACTGACTCCGATAATTTTGCTGAGTAGCCCGAGAGATCTTCTGTTCCTATCATCGAACCGATGAGTCCGATAGACTGTCCTTTCAGCTGGTCGCCATCGACTGCACAATCATTGCCGGAACACTCTTTATTAAACTCTATAAAAATGCCTTTTCCCGCAACAAATCCCAAACTTTTTAAATTAGCTACAGCAGCTTTGGGAATTTTATACTCGCTGTCAATCAGATAGAAAACATCCATTTTCTTCACGTCACTGGGGTTAAGCTTGATCTTCGTGACTGTGCCTATTTTGTATCCATTCACCAAGACAGGGGATGACACGTTCAAATCCGTAACATCTTCATATGTTGAATAGAGTTCGTTGGAGGTTGAAAGCAGGTTTCTGCCTTTCAGAAAAGTGTAACCCCAAATCATTGTGACCATAACCACAAAAGTGAGGACACCTATTTTTATTTCTCTTGACATAAAAAAATCACTTACAAAGTAAACGGCACCAATTGCAAAATTGTTGCATTAATTTGAAGCCACATCAGCTACAACAATAAATGCCCCTATGTAGCCAAGATTTTTCAATTTTTCTCTTGCAATTTCTGCCGAACTGCGGGTAATATAGTCACCTACCAGATATTTTGTTACATCGCCCTGCTTTTTCGTCGACAGTGTTCCGATTTCCCTCAAAGCCTCCGTATTCATTTCAGCATTTTCCTGCTTTATGGCAGCAATCTGCACCTTAAAAACTGGGCCATTTGCCTCTGGAATCTGTGGCGATATTGCCTCGTCTGATAACTGTGCTGAATCAGAATTACCTTTCGCGTCTACAGGTTTTGAAGATTCGGACTGTGATTTATTTTCATTAACCTTTGGAACAGTCTGAAGTGTCTTTGGACTTGCATTGACAGCAATATCCGCGGGTACTGTCTCCAAAAGCGACTGCTTGTAAAATTGGCCAAAAGCATTTACCAAAGAAGTCGTGACAGCTTGTTGGCCCTCTTCTGAAATCAGGAAGTATTCTTCCACTTCATTGCTAAGAAATCCTGCCTCCACCAGAACTGCCGGCATGGAGGCCCTGCGCAATACCGCAAAACCTGCTTGCTTAACGCCCCGGCTTTTGCTAAGATTCAGACCAGAAAACTGATTTTCAATACTGGCTGCCAAAGAAATGCTTTTGTCAAGATAGTTATTTTGATACATGGAAAACATGATGTGTCCCTCAGGCGAATTTGGGTCATACCCTTCGTAATTCTGCTCGTAGTTTTGTTCGAGCAAGATGGAAGCATTTTCCCGTTTTGCAACTTCCAGGTTGTCTTCAGCCCGATGAAGTCCCATGACAAATGTTTCGGTACCCCTTGTTTTTGCATTTTCAATAAAATTGCAATGAATGGAAATGAAGACATCTGCGTTTTGTTCATTTGCGTATTGAATTCTGCGAAATAATGGGATAAACACATCCGTATTTCTGGTGAGTAATACCTCTACTTCGGGATAGGATTTTTGCATCAGATCGGCCATGCGCAAAGCCAACTGCAGGGTAACATCCTTTTCCTGGGAATTTTTTCCGACGGCGCCACTATCCTTTCCTCCGTGTCCGGCATCTATGACTACTTTCACAGGCTTCTTGCGAGGTTTGCCTCCACGGTAAACATCAAGGTTTGAAAAATCTTCACCGGTGTTTTCTATATCGACAACACATGAAGTTATTGTTTGCATTTTAAAAGGCAAAGGCTCTGAGGCATGGAGGGTAGACGCTAAATAATAGGTAATCCCCGTTATTATCAGCAGAATCCGTAAGAATGTAGCATGCTTTTGAATAAAATCTGAGACCATTGGCGTAATTTTGAGGGTTAAACACCACAAATATAATGATTATTTATAATATATAGTTACAATTAACTTGAAAATAAAGTTTTACATAGTATATTTTTTTTTAATACATAATTCAGGATTTCTTTTTTCGCAAAAAAATCCGATGATTATATTTTCTGGAGGTCCATCAAAAGATAGTCTGAACGTCAATATAACGAAGGATTCATCCGTGATCGTGTTGAAGGACACAATCAGTTCAGAAGCTGGGGATACCCTGAAAACAAGAGGCAAGAAATATATCCTCTCCAAAGATGCCATTGAAGAGGAGGTGCAATACGAAGCCAAAGACTCTTCAGTAGTTGATATTGAGGGCGAGCAAATCCAGCTATTTAATGGGGCGGCGATCAAGTATGAGAAAATGCAGGTCTCTGCCAATTATATGGTCATTCGGTTTGACCAATCATTAGTCGAGGGTTATTACAAGAAAGACTCCCTTGTATTGGAAAAGGAAATTTGTCAGTTCACGGATGGTGAAAATAATGTGACCTACAAGGAATTGAAGTTTAATTTCAAATCAAAGAAAGGACTATTGCAGCAGTCAGTCACTCAGCAGGGAGAATTCAATTTGAATGGCGCCGTAACAAAATATATAGGTGGAAGCACAGATTCTACTGGTTTGAAACTCGAGGATGTGATTTATGAGAAAAATGCAATCATCTCTCCGTGCAACCACAATCCACCGCATTTTGGTGTCAGGGCAGGCAGATTTAAATTTATCCCCAACAAAGTAGCAGTATTGAGTCTCGCTCAGGTGGAAATTGCCAGGGTCCCTACCCCATTGATATTACCATTTGGGTTCTTTCCGCTCATTAAAGGAAAGTCGTCAGGTTTGATTTTCCCGTCCAGTTATGAATACAACGAACAGCTGGGGCTGGGTTTCCGCGAGGTGGGCTATTATTACCCAATCAATGATTATGTAGATATGCGTATCACTGGCGACATCTATACACGGGGGTCGCACGGCATCCGCGTCAATACGAGTTACCGAAAAAGGTATGGCTACTCTGGGAGTGTTCTTCTCGGCTACAGCAATAATTTTCTGGACAATGAACAGGATGGAGGCAAATTGTCACAAAAATCCTTTGTCATCAGCGTCAGACACTCACAGGACAGCCGGGCACACCCGTTCCGGAATCTGGGTGGTTCAATCAACATTCAGACCAACAGATATGACCAACGGGTCTACGAAAATCCGCAGGCAGCGCTGACGAGCCAGTACTCGTCAAATTTTACATTCTCGCATGACATGCCGGGCACACCTTTTCGATTTGCTGCGGAATTCCGGCACAGCCAGAATACGCAGACCAGGGTCATGGATATCACACTTCCCAACATGACACTGCGCATGAACACCATTTTTCCGTTCCGAAAAAGAAACAGCACCAAAGAACGGTGGACAGATCAGATCGCGCTGTCTTATAGTTCTGAGTTCAGAAACTTTGTTAAAACTACGGATACTACGCTTTTTACAACGCAAACACTGCGAGATATGCAGACCGGACTGCAGCACAGAGCAAATCTGAGTACAAATTTTCGAATGCTAAAATATTTCAATGTCTCCCCTTCCATTGCATACGACGAAACGTGGCTGACAAAAAAATATACCCTGACATTTCAACCGGACAGTGTAAATCTTGACCCTGCCACTGGTGACACCCTCAATTTTAAGGCACCTGTATCTTCATTTGAAAATGAATTCAATGCTTTCCGCAACCTTACTGCATCAGTTTCCATGAATACACAGATTTTTGGAACAAAAAAATGGAGTGGTGGCTTTTTGCGGGGGGTGAGGCACGTAGTCAAACCGACCCTCAGTTTGTATTATAAACCGGAGAATAAGGAGCGTTACGAAGAAGTGGTCAATACAGATACCCGTCAGGCCTTCAACCAGCCACGCACCTACAGTATTTTTACCAATGGCCCGTTTGGGTCGTTGGCTGGAAGTGAAGAGCAGTTGGGCGTGGCTTATGGGATTACCAATGTGTTTGAAGCAAAATACTGGTCGAAAAAAGATTCCATGGAGAAAGTGGTGCGTCTTTTTGACAACATCAGCGTGAATGGGACATACAATGGAGTGGCGGACTCATTAAAGTGGAGCCCCTTAAGTATCAATGGAAATACCACTGTGTTAAAAGGTTTGACGAACTTTAATTTCAGAGCTGTTTTCAGTCCATACGTTTACGATCTGAAAAACAGAATTACACGGGAGTCAGTGTGGAGTCGAAAACAAAGGCCTTTAGAATTCAGAAATTTTTCAGGCCAGTTTTCTACCGGGATTACATTTGGCAGAATCCGAGAAATGATTCTGGGAAAAAAGGAAGAATCGCAAAGTCCGGAGAGCGCCATAAAAAACCAACCTCAAAATCCTTCTTCCAGGGCACAGCAGCAAGGAATACCGGACGAAGCTGCAAACAGTCGAGGGAAGGCACTGCAGGACATTTCCTTAGCTCAATGGTTTGAAAACTTCAACATTTCACACGCCTTGAATTTTGAATTAAGGAAGGATCTGGGTAGAGATACTTTTTTTATCAGCAGCCATTCGATCAATATTTCCGGCAGCATTCCTTTGACAAAAAACTGGACAGTAAACGTTGGGAATATCGCCTATGACTTAAAAAATCAATCATTTGTATATCCTTATTTCAGCTTTGCCAGGGACTTACATTGCTGGCAAATGAATTTTACCTGGGCACCAGCCAATGGCGTTTATTCCTTTTATATCGGGGTAAAGTCGAGTGCAATGAGCTTCCTGAAATACGACTACGGGCAGAGAAATGCGAATACATTGTTTTCAGGAAGGAGGTGAGAGAGGAGTGTGGGAGAGAGATATGACATATCTATAAGATATGTCATATCTCTTGTAGTTAGAAAAAAGCACTATTTCCATCAATTTGTCAAGACCTCCAGCCACTTTTTTTCTTAAAAAAATCGCAACACTACCCTATCTTAATACACTTTAGAGTCTTAACAGAATTTCCGGCTGTGAGTCTCAAAAAATATGATCCAGCAGGATAATCATGTAATGAAACAGAAATTTTGTGGGTTCCTAATTCCCATTGTGATGCTGACAGAGTCTTAAGTAAACTCCCCAGAGCGTCCATCAGGTCAATGCGCAAATAGCCGCCTCTATGTTCAAAGGACAAAAGGGTTTCTCCCTGACACGGATTGGGTGCTAAAGTTGCACTTATTTCGTGGACTATATTGTCAGTACTGCTTGGGGACGCACAATCCCTGACAAATGGTATTTTCTGAAAGTCCTGAAACAAGGAAGTGCGCACGTCCTCATCCTTTGCTCCCAGCCAGTCTATCAGCAAAGATGCATACACAGATCTGAAATCATACTGCATCGGCACACCCTCCTGTGGAGCAATTTCCCTGGATATGTCCGGGTTGTCTCCAAATATCCCTTTATGGACACAATGTCCGAAGACAAAAAGAGGCGCTGCTGTGCCGTGGTCCGTGCCGTAGCTGTTATTGGCTTTAATCTGTCTTCCAAATTCAGAGAAGGTCATCCCGACTACCCGATCCTGAATTCCCAACTGGGCACAATCGTCTGTAAATGCGGTAACTGCATCTGAAATTGTTTGTAGCAATGTGGCGTGTGCGCCATTCTCCGGTTCTCCAATTAATACCTGATTTGCATGCGTATCAAAACCACCCAGATTGACCACATAAATCTTCGTTTTCAATCCCCCTGAAATAAGCTGTGCAACAACCTTTAATTGGTCTGCCAAACGGTTATTGGCTGGATAGATTGCCTGATTATTTCCCTTATCAAAGGAGGAGAGCACCTTGCTTGCATAGGCATTGGATTGCTGAATCGTGGTTTTTATAAAAGCCAGCTCCTGGGAGTAGCAACTGCTATCAGGCGGTGCTGCCACCGTTTCTTCCACAAGTCTGACAGAAGACTCTCCTGTCAGAGAAAAACTGTAATTTGCTAACGAGCCCTGACATGTTTCAGATACAAGATTTCCCAAGGTTATAGCAAAAGGATCGGGATAATCCGCATTGGGATATGCCTCCGGAAACCCCGGAAACTGTGTATCAAAATACCTGCCCATCCAGCCAGTGGAAATATATTCATCGGCTGCTGAAGCAGATGTCCAGATATCTGTCGACCGGAAATGAGAACGATTCTGGTTGGGATAGCCTACAGATTGTACAACTGCCAGCTTTTCTTCCGCAAACAAACGTTGCAAACCTGTCATCGACGGGTGCAATCCGGTTTTTTCATTGAGACGCAAGACCTTATTTTCAGGGATTACCAGCGTAGGCCTCGCTGCATTCAATCCACTGTACTGATCGAGCGGGATGACCATATTCAAACCATCATTTCCCCCATTAAGTTGGATCAATACCAAGACACGATCATTGTCGCTACCCATGATGCCAAAGAGTGAGGAGCGGGACATCGCTGAAATTTCCAGACCACCAAGCAATATGGGCAGGGAAACGAGCGAACCAGTCTGTATAAATTGTCTTCTCTTCATTTTAAATCTTTATATTCTCTTTGTAATCAAATCAACTTAAATGATATTCGGGCATACGCATCATATAGACAAGTAGCGCTCTCAGTCTGTTGGTAACCAATGTTCTTGCCTGTTCATTCTGCGGATTTGTTTTAAAGTTGTTATAAGCGGTAGTCCAACCGTTTGTTGTGGTTGTACCCTCCAGAAATTGACGGAGAATGGTCATCTGGTTGGGCGCTGGAGGGTTACAAAAGATTAGAAGCGCAAACTCCTGGATCACGGCATCCGCCTTGTCCGCATTAGGGATTCCAGCTAACAGATTGATTTGATTGAGGGCCAGCCTTGAAGTACCAAAGCTGAATCCTGCAGAAGCAAGAATATCTGTGTATGTTTTTCTGGCGGGAAGTGACGTTGAATTGAGCCAAAGCCGGTAATAAGAAGGCTCCTGGTAAAAGGGTTGCCACCCGGCTACAGAAGGAGCCTGATACATACCCATTTGCATGCTGAACGACGTCTGGTAGAGCGCCCCAAAAACTCTGTATTGCGTAGCTGCATCTGTGGGATATTCCACCTGGAACTGGTTGAGTGGGTTTAAAAGGAAATCAATCGGGTTTTTTACCATCCCTCCGATGATGCATTCTTCATAAAAATGTTCACTCGAAAGCAATACCTTCAGAGCTGGGGCCACTTCGTAGTTTGAATTGCGAAAAATTACTGCCAATGGCTGAATTACATCTTTCTCAGTTGCCTCATCAATGGTAAAATGAACAAACCACCTGTAGAATTTCCTGGCCATAAACAAGGCCACATCATCCTTTTGAAAAAGAATATCCACTACGTTTTTATATTCCTCCGGGCCTGTATTAGGTATCGTAATATTGCCAAACCTATGGGAGAGTTGCTTGGTACCGGTATCGTGCCGAGCCACTAAATACTGGGATCGTATAGGTAAGTTTGCCCGCACGTCGACCCAACCCGTTAATGCGCGGGCTATTTCTTGTACGTCCTTTTCTGTGTATGTTGTATAATCCCCCGGACCAGCAAAATCGCCTTTTCCCAGAGTAAACAATTCCATCAGTTCACGTGCGTAATTTTCGTTGGGTGCCTGTTTTGTGTTTTCCCGACCATTCAAATAATTGAGCATTGCCGGGTCTATGGTTACCTCTTTTGTCAGCTGTTTAAAATTACCCGTGGCAAAACTCCTCAACAATGCAATGTTTTTGTATGTAAATCTCGGGTCATTAATATCTGCCGTCACAAAATGATTGTGCCAGAACATCGTCAATTTCTCCCGAATATTTGGGCCTCCCTTCAGCATCAATTCAAATGACCAGCCACGCAGGGAAGCCGTCCTGTAATTATTCACATTAGCTGTGGCCCCCTTGTCTACCCAGGTTTCTCCGATGGGCACATCAGGGTCATCAGCATAGTTGATATTCACAGGGGGAGGGGGCGGTCCAATTGGCTGAAACAACTTTTCGATGCACTCATCCACCGACATCTGACCAAACTGCCTGATGGTTTGAAGGTTGACTCCATAGGTGGTGCGTCGCAACAAATGTGCCGCCAGACGGGCATTCCAGATACCTTTAAATTTTTCTAAAGACCCCATAAAGCTATCATTTATGACAGGTGAACTTTTTGATAATGAAAATCAATGGTTTTGAGACAACCAAATTTCAATGATAAGACAATTCCTCAATGAATGTACTCATATTTCCACCATTCTTTTCTTTTATTCCAACAATTTTTTCAAAATTTCCTTCGCTGCTTGTCCATTTCCATACAACGGAACATCCATCACCGGCCGGAATTCCCGGAATTTATGATAAGCGTTCAGAATCGCTTCACTGGAGGCACCAACTAATGAATTATAGCCTCCGTCTACTAACTCAATCCATTCTGTCTGGTCCCGAAGAGTGAGGCAATATTTTCCAAAAAAATAAGCCTCTTTCTGTAAGCCCCCACTGTCAGTAAGCACCATCGAACAATGACTCAACAATGACACCATATCAACATAACCTATCGGATCAATGACTTTTACCTGTAAATTCAGTCCGTTTTGTTCAAGAATTTTTAATGTTCTGGGGTGTATCGGCAATACTACTACCTGGTCTTTCTGAATTTCATTCAACGCGTCTACCAAGGCCGCAAGTCTGTGTGGGTTATCTGTGTTTTCCTGGCGGTGGATTGTGGCGAGCACAAAAGATTCCCCTTCCAGATTCAGCCTGGAGACAATCTGGCTTTGAGTAGCCGCCTTCTCTTTATAATACAAGGCAACATCGTACATGATATCTCCGGATAAGCAGATTTCTGTCGGAAACTGGGTAAATCCCTCTTTCTTTAAATTCTCCACCGCAGTTTGTGTTGGACAAAACAAGAGATCCGAAATCCTATCCGTCAGTATGCGGTTAATTTCCTCCGGCATATGAAGATCAAATGACCGCAGTCCTGCTTCAACATGAGCAACACGAATGTGCATTTTTTTTGCGGCCAGCGCACCGGCAAGGGTGGAGTTTGTATCGCCATATACCAGTGTGACATCAGGCTTTTCCTTTTGCAAGACTGCCTCAATCCCTTCCAGCATACGTCCAGTCATTGCACCGTGTCCCAGTGAATGAATATTCAGATTATAGGTAGGAGCAGGTATGCCAAGTTCTTCAAAAAACACATCACTCATGTTGGCATCAAAATGCTGGCCTGTGTGCACGATCACTTCCTGTATTCCTGAGTGCTCTGATACTGCCCTGCTGAATGCAGATGCCTTTACAAACTGAGGACGCGCCCCTATGACGGTTAATATCTTCATTGGTTCATTTTTCATTTATCAATTGCCGCAGCTGGCACTCTCTCTTTTTCAAAAGTGAAGTGAGCCCTATCTACCAATCCCATTCTTAGATATATCGCACAACTCGTCCAGCAAGGCAGCTAACTTTTCCGTCAAATTTCGCCTGGAAAAACCGGTTATTTGCCCTGTGGTCGATTCAAATTTCTTCTCTTGAAATTTACCAAACTGATGAATAAGATATTGTTTTACGCCGTCAGTATCTTCATAATCAAACAAATGCCCTGATCCTGCCTGACGAAGAATAGAGGCCGCATCTCCCTTTGTGGGCCCTATGCAAAGAACTGGACGACCGGAAGCAAGATACTCAAAAATTTTACCTGTCAGGATGGATGCGTTGTTCGATGTTCGGTTTATCACAAGCAGTAATATCCAGGAGGAATTTTGAAATTTAATTGCCTCTTTATGCGTAACATATCCTGTAAATTCAACCAAATTTTCCAAGCCATATTTCAGAATATTCTCTTTAATAACAAATTCAGGCTTTCCTACAAGTCTGATTTTTAACGTTTGAATCAAAGGGTGATCGATCGTTTTCAGTTCGGATACTGCTTTCCAGATTGCGTCCGGATTTCGGGCTGCATTCATGGTGCCGATGTAGGTCAGCGTAAAGGCCTCATCAGGCTGAACCAGGCCCTCAGGTCTGTCACTTTCATCAAAGCCATTTGTAATGACAATCGTGCGATTTTGGGTAATTGACTTGAGATCATCAGCCATCGTCTGCCCAACTGTCACAATGGCGCTGCATTCATCGAGGACAGATTTTTCCATTGATTCATGGCGCTTCCTCGCTATGGGAGTAAGATTCAGATCGTCAAAATAATCAATCTGTGTCCAGGGATCCCTATAGTCTACCAACCATGGAATCTTATGTTTTGCATGGAGTTTTTGTGCAATGAGATGACATGAATGAGGTGGCCCTGTACTGATTATAGCATCTACTGGAGATTTTTGAATATACTTCAATAGGTATTGAACGGATGGTCGTACCCACAGAAACCTGGCATCGGGAATGAAAAAATTACCTCTGATCCACACCGCAATTTTGTCTTTCCAACCTAGTTTTTTCCCCTGAGACAAAAAATTGGCATCCATGGCACCTTTGCGCGGTTTACCGAGGAACCATTGGTATAGCGTATATGGTTCTAAGATAGGTAGCCTGATGATTTCAAGTCCACTCGGGACCTCTTGTTCCATGGAGGGGTCAGTGATGGGGTAATCTCCATCTTTTACTGTATAAATTATTGGTTCCCAGCCAAAAGAGCGAAGATAGGCAGCAAACTTCACCCAGCGCTGCACTCCTCCTCCTCCCGCGGGTGGCCAATAATAGGTTATGATTAAGACCCGCTTCATCGCAGGGATTTATGCATTTGACTCGTTAGGTCTGACACTCATGGTTTTGAATCCGGCCAGCAATAATAAACCAAGCAGAGATACCGAGCAAATCAAGCTGACTTTCTCACCTGTGTAATAAGCGTCTGGCTTAAATTCAAAAGTAACCTGGTGCTTTCCTGATGGCAGGCGCATACCACGCAAAAGATAATTTACGCGGATATGTTCCACTGGTTTTCCATCAAGATATGCCTGCCAGCCCTTGCCCGGCCCATAATAAATTTCTGAAAATATGGCGAATTGCTCACCCTGTGTTTCGTATTGATAATCCAATTTGTTTGGAGTATATGAAGTGAGGGAAATTGTCCCATTTTTTGAAGGATTCATTCCTTTTACATATTCGGAAAACTCCTTGTGAATGATCACATTTCCTGCAGCATCAAGGCCCGTCAGGGAATCAATTTCTGCGTTGGCATCAGGCACCATTTTGATTTGATTAACAAACCAGGCGTTGCCCAAAGCAGCTGGATTTCTTTGTACGGTGGGTGTACCATCCTGCCCTGGCAAAATGAAATATTTCGTATTGAGCATATTGAATACTGCCATGTTGTTGTTGGCGATGTGTCTGTCAACAATGTCCTGATAACGCTGCAGTTTGGCTGGATGGTAGCCACCAATGGTCTTATGGTAGTAGGAGGTCGATGCTGAATTAAATGTATTGATCGTCATATCAAACACTCTGAAATCAGGATCTTTGTCTTCCAGAATCTGCTGATCGACAGGACGTGGCGTAAACTCATTCTTATAGGCAGTCTTTGTTACGAAATCCCGCTTATCGAGATACCCTTTGCCAATCTGCACCAGATCAAAGAGGCCCAGAACTGATACCGAGGCAATAAGTACAGATGAAGATACTGACTTTTTTAAATACAAATACAGCGCCAGAGCACTCAATGAGACCAGCATGAGCGAACGAAATGCTGAAGAAGATAACATGTCAGCTCGTTGCTCTTTCATGACACCTGCAAACTGTTCCAACTGCGCATCGGCCGCACCTGTAAAATCAGTCCACATCCCGCCTGTCAGCCAGGCCATCAACGCGAGACCACCGAGGATACCGGTGGTGTAGTACAGAGGTTTTAAAAAGGTCTCCCGATTCGAGGAGCGGACTACCTCAGACAAAGCGAGGATTCCCAGCAGGGGAATGAAAATTGCCGTTATACTCAGAATGGAACTCGGGGCTCGGAACTTATTCATCATCGGAAAATAATCAAACAATAAGCTGTTCAACACAGAGAAGTGCTTGCCCATTGACATGAGCACCGTCAATACGACTGAGGCAAGCATCCACCACTTTAAGGTGCCCCGTACTACGAAGAGTCCAAACACAAACAAAAACAATGCGACAGCACCAAAATATGCAGGACCGCTGGTGAATGGCAGTGACCCAAAATATGTGGGAAGCTGAATGGACTGGTTCTGACCAATCGCCTTAACGACTGGATCTTTGGGCCCAAGCCACTCCTGTGATCCCCCCCCTACTGCTTTGGGAATAAATGTTGCCAACACATCCCCTGTGCCATTGCTCCACTGCATAGCATAATCCCATTGCAATCCACCACTGCTTTTCTGCCCGGAATCTGCGGCGTCTGCCCTTCCGGTCGTATCTGATACGGGAGCATTTAACACTTGCCCTCCTCGCATTGTGTCTTTGGTATATTCATAGGTTGTCCATAATTTTGCTGCGGAAGCTCCTAGAGCAAGAATTGCCATCAATACCAGAATACCCGTCGCTTTTGCAAATGCCGGCAACTTTTGATTGCGGATTGCATCAGCAAACTGCATCACATAGAGAAGTCCAAGGCAAATACCCAGATAATAAGTCATTTGAGGGTGATTGGCTCCCACGTTGATGCCAAAGGCAATGCCGAAAACGGCCGCACCAATCAAATATTTTTCTTTGAACACCAAAAGCACACCGGCAATAACGGGAGCACTGGTCATAATCGCCATTAATTTGGAATTGTGCCCCGCCTCAAATAATGTGAAATTATTTGTGGTAAATCCAAACAAAAATGCCCCGAGCAAGCTCATCCAGGGACTTGTCCCCAACAGAAGCAGCAGTACATAAAACCCAAGCATGCCCGCGATAAAATACCCTGCCGGTCTCTCAAAAAAAAGTGTTAGCGCCCTCTCAGCATACTGCAACATGTTGTTTTTATTGCGCAATGAAATCTGATACGTGGGCATTCCCCCAAACATGGAGTTTGTCCAGAGAGCTTCTTCACCGGTTTTCGCGCGGTAATCCACAGCTTCTTTCGACATTCCTACATGCTGAATGATATCGCCTTGTTTGATTACTTTTCCTTCAAATTGAGGAAAAAAGTAAAACACATTGACGATGACGATCAAAATGACTGGAAGAAGGTACTGCAACAGGTGGCTTTGGCTGGTTTTCATGCAAAAACGATTTTATAATTGAGTCAAATTGAGGGTAATATTACGATTTTTTCTGATTTCATCTTCAGAATTCGGACGAGTGTTGTTACAAATTCAACAATTTGTCCACCAGAGAAGGCAGCATTTCACCCGCTTTGCCTTCCAGGATTTCGAGAGCCGGCCGCAGACTCAATTCCCATGAAATGTGTGGCTTGGGATCTACATAATAAATCTGACTTTGCTTTGGAGCAAAGTGAATCAGTCCTGCAGCAGGATATACCTGCATTGAAGTACCAATGATAAGAAAAATATCCCCCTGCTGGCACATTCTGCGCGCTGCATCATAATTGGGAACATCTTCACCAAACCAGACTATATGCGGGCGAAGCTGAAAACCTTCCCTGCATTGATCGCCGGTATTCAGGTCTTCATGCCATTCCAGTACGGTTTTAGGATTGCCTGTGCTTCTTACTTTTGTTAACTCGCCGTGCAAATGAAGAATGTTGGAAGATCCGGCTCTCTCATGCAGATTATCTACATTCTGTGTGATGATCTGAACGTCGTATGCAACCTCCAGCCTGTGCAGTGCCAGGTGTCCCGCATTGGGTTGTACCACTTTTAACTGTCTTCGTCTTTGGTTGTAAAAATCGAGAACAAGGGAAGGATTATTTCTCCAACCATCTGGAGAGGCCACCTCGTGTACATCATGACCTTCCCACAGGCCGTCAGCGTCGCGAAAAGTACTGATGCCACTTTCCTGCGACATTCCTGCCCCTGTGAGAACGATAATTTTCTTTCGCATCTTTATCTATTTATGGGTGAATGTGTTTCGCATCTTTCGAAAAGCGGGACCCAAAAAACGGATGATATCGGAGGCTATCAGGCTTTCTTCGGATTGTTCTATGCAGGCCAGATCTCCTGCAAGACCATGCAGATATACTCCCAGCACTGCTGCCTGCCAGGACGGATATCCTTGTGCAAGCAGTGAGACCAGAATACCGGTCAATACATCGCCCGCACCCGCAGTGGCCATTCCAGGATTACCAGAGGGATTAATCCAGAGTGATCCGTCGGGACAGGCGATCTGTGTAAATCTTCCTTTCAAAACAATTACGACCTGAAGTTCCCTGGCTTTGCGAAGAAGCACATCCCTGGCATGAAGGCTATCTTCCATCGTTCCAAATAACCTTCTAAACTCACCTGGATGCGGTGTTAAAATGGAGTGTGGGGGAATTTTATGCAATAACTCATGATTACCCGCAATGATATTCAGGGCATCAGCATCGAGGACCAGACTACCAGGATTTGCTCTGAACAAAGCAAATAGACGGGAAATAGTCTTTTATTCTGTACCGAGACCAGGACCACATGCCCACGCTTTCCGTACCATTGTAAATGCGCTAGAAGAATCAGTGGAAGCTTTTTGCATGAGCTCTTTTTCCAGATGCTCCTGAGGAAGGCACATCACTTCTGGAATTGAACCATAAACTACATGCATACTTTCGGAAGGCACAACCGCTGTCACCCAGCCACAGCCACTGCGTATTGCAGCATGAGAGGCCAGCAAGGCAGCTCCAATTTTTCTATTTCCGCCAGCAAAAATCAAAGCATGACCAAAAGTCCCCTTGTGGGCGAAGGCCGGTCGCAAACGCAGCCAGGGAGCGCATTCACTCAGCCCGCTCAGAAAAATCTGGCTGGATACATTCCGAAAATACATCTCATGAAGTCCGATATCCCCAACTACCCACTGGCGACAATATTGCACATGCTCAGGGAGGAAAAAAGAAAGTTTCGGTATCTGAAACGTATAGATGACATCCGCCTTGACTGCAATACCCTGTAAAATAGAATCAGCCGGTAAGCCGGAAGGTAAATCCACTGAAATCATCTTTTGAAACCCCGTATCGTTGATGGCCTTTACCAGTTTTGCGGAAATGCCTTCCAGTGGCCGCTTGACGCCTGTACCTAGCAAAGCATCAATACAGACAGCTTGCGGATTGAAAACAGGAATTTCGCCATGTAAAAAATGTACCTGGACACCATCCACTGCCAACAACCTGGAAAGGTTTACATCAAAATCAGGACTATCAGTTGCTGATATCCGCAAAATCTGCACACTGACTTCTGCTCCCAATAGTTGCAGATGCCGCGCAATCACTAGACCATCACCGCCATTATTTCCGTTTCCACAAACAACAGTCACCTTCATTCCGCAGGAAAACTCCTGTGTGACAAACCAGTCCAGAAAAGCCCCAGCTGCCCGTTCCATCAAGTCAAGAGATGTGACAGGTTCATTTTGAATTGTAAAATTGTCCCATTCCCGGATTTGTGTTGCAGTGAGAAGTTGCATACTAGTTTTTACTTTTCAAAGGCCATATTATTCGTCTTCCTCCCATCCATCCTCATCATCGAGATACACCACTTTAAATTCGTCGATTTCTCTTCGTTCTTTTTTTGTGGGTCTGCCATCGCCCCTATCCCGAAATTCCGGCGATGCCTTTCCCGTAAACCAGTCTTTGTATTTTGTGAGTTCTTCCGAAGGAGTTAAATCTTCTATACAGGTTGAGGCAAGACTCGCAGACACCCTTTTTTCAATCAATCTGATTACCCGAAATGTCAGGTTGAAACCATTTTTTTTCACCTCCACAACCTGTCCTTCACTAACCATTGAAGAGGCTTTGGCGGTCTGCGATGCAAGCTTTACTTTTCCCGATTTACAAGCGTCTGTGGCCATGGATCTGGATTTAAACACGCGCACGCTCCAGAGCCATTTGTCCAGACGAACTTTATTTACTTCCCTCAGCAGCATCGGTTAAAACTGGTAATTTCGGATTGATCTTTTTTAATGCATTGTAAACTGCTTCAGCGACTACAAAATTTCGGTAAAACTTTTTATCTGAAGGCACAATGAGCCAGGGTACTTCGCTTTCATTGATGGCAAATTCATAACATTTCATATACGAGTCTGCTGCATTGTGTTTCCAGTTTTTTGAAGATTAATCGATTCGTTCCTGGAGTTTTTCCTGCTGACGTTCACGGGAGATGTGCATATAACATTTTAAAATCACCGTGTCATTGTCTTCGATTAAAAGTTTTTCAAAGGCATTGATGGCCTCCATCCTTGATTTTACTCTTTTTTCTGAAATCCATTTGTGGACGCGCTGAATCAAAATATCTTCATAATGAGAACGGTTAAAAACCATCATATTGCCCTTTGCAGGGGCATTTTGGTGTATTCGCCAGAGAAAATCGTGTTGAAATTCTTCTTCAGTAGGCTTTTTAAAGGCCTTGACGTCGATGCCTGATGGATTACAATTTGCAAATACAGTTTTTACAGTCCCATCCTTTCCACTGGCATCCATGCCCTGCAAGACCACAAGTATAGATTTTTTCCCTTCTGCATAGAGTTTATGCTGAAGGTCTCCGATTTTTTTAACGAGGGACTGAGTTTTCAATTCTATGGCAGCCTTGTCAATATCGGAGGGAGGGGTTGTAGAAATTTTGGAAAGCTTAATCATGGGTTAAAAAATTTGGTTATTGACAATGAGTAAACTAATTCAATTGTTTATTTTTGATATTTAACCTATCCAGGCACCTGACTATCAGGTCTGTTAGAATCTCCAAGGAGGGTTGATGCTTGTGGTTTTTGTGACATTTCTCATACTCATTTCATTTTAGATCGCTTCACAAGGTATGCCTGAAGTACAGGAACAAAGCCCTGTCGGATATCAGCTTCCACAAAATCAATTTTATATTGCAAACATTTCATTCGTAAGGATTCAGTATATTCATGTACCTTACTGACATATAAATCCCGAACCTGGTTGTGCTGCAGCTTCACCTCTTCCCCGGACTCGAGATCAACAAATAAATAGGGTCTATTGTCATACTCAAAATCAAGTTCGTGCTGTTTGTCGGTCACGTGAAACAACACCACTTCATGGCGAGCATACTTCAGGTGTTGCAGCGCGGCAAACAAATCCTCTTCGCGACCCTCATCTTCAAACATATCGCTAAAAATCACGACGAGAGATCTTCTGTGGATGCTATCTGCCAGCTGATGCAATGACTGTGCTGTTGAAGTGGTTTTTTGTGTTGTTTTATCTTGTATCAGCTGATCGAGGTAGGTAAGCAGCAGCCGGTAATGGGAAGTATTGGAGCGGCATTTTGTATGAATCCTTACCTCATTGTCAAACAGGCTTAAGCCAAAGGCATCCCGCTGTTTACGGAGCAAGTTCATGAGGCAAGCCGCTGCCAGTGCCGAAAACTGCAGCTTATTCAATGGTTGTGACTCGGCAGTTTCGGGAAAATACATTGAAGAAGATGTATCGATGATGATCTGACATCTTAGGTTTGTCTCCTCTTCAAACTTCTTAGTAAACATTTTATCTGACCGGGCGTATACTTTCCAGTCGATGTCTTTAGTTGACTCCCCGGGATTGTATAATCTGTGCTCGGCAAATTCAACTGAAAAGCCATGGAAAGGACTTTTGTGAAGCCCGATGATAAATCCTTCCACCACCTGTTTTGCAAGAAGCTCAATGTTCTCTAACTGACGAACGTCAAACTGATCAAAAAAGCTCATAATCACGTATTGAAACAAATATAAATAAAAACTCCTGAATAATGTGTTTACTCAGGAGTTTTCAAAGATTCAAAAATCAGGATAGTCTAAAGATAACCGGCAATTTTTGACTCCAGATTTGCCTTAGTGGTTACGCCCACTTGTTTATCAACAACTTCGCCATCCTTAATGATCAAAATTGTGGGTATGCTTCTGATACCGTATTTCATTGAAATTTCCGGATTTTCATCAACGTTTACCTTGCCAATCACGGCCTTGCCCTCGTATTGAGTTGAAAGTTCATCAATGATAGGACCAATCAGTCGGCAAGGGCCGCACCATTCTGCCCAAAAATCAACGACAGAAACGCCACCAGATAAGGCTGTTTCCTGAAAGTTGCTGTCTGTAAATTGAAAAGCCATAATGTTTTATGATTATCTATTACGAAAAATATTCGCTGCTTAAACAACAGGAAGTCACCAAAAGTTCTTTAAAAAAAAATCTTTTGAAAAGTTTAACCAAGAGCGACATCCAGCGACATCATCACTATAAATCCACCAATAAATCCAAGTGTGGAAACATCGGTGTGCCTGTCGAGCTGGGTTTCCGGAATCACTTCTTCAACCACCACAAAAATCATTGCACCGGCCGCAAATGCCCAGCCACAGGTTCTACCAATGCGGATGACTGCCCATATAAAAAACTTTTCCATCTAGACATACCCATTCGCCTGAGCGGCATAGAAACTGCAATTCCTTCGGGAAAATTCTGTATACCAATGCCAATTGCCAGTATTGCAGCAGCTGAAACAGATGCCTCAGGAATACCAGCGGCTACCCCTCCAAAAAGAACCCCTACTGCAAGTCCTTCGGGAATATTGTGCAAGGTAATTGCCAAAACCAACAATGTTGTTCTTTGCCAGGGAGATTTTCTACCTTCCGTCTCTTGAAAATTAATATGTAAATGTGGCAATACTTTGTCGAGAGCAAATAAAAATAAAGCCCCTGCCAAAAATCCGATAGCAGCCGGAATCACTTTTATAAATCCCTCTCCCTCTGACATGGCTATCGCCGGGGAAAGAAGGCTCCAGAAACTTGCCGCTACCATGACGCCACCGGTAAACCCGAGCATGCCATCCAACACACTTCGGCGCATTGTCTGAAAAAAAAACACTGTCGCTGCACCCAAAGCAGTCATCGCCCACGTAAATGTAGTTGCAATCAGTGCCGCCCAAATCGGGTTGATGGACTCCATCCAGGCGATAAAGGCAGAATACATTGAAGTCATAGGTTGAAAGTATCCATGTTACTTAATAAATGCGAAAAAACAGAATTTGTTGAATAAATGACGAAATTCACGAGTCAATCTTTCCCTCTTGGCATATGGGAAAACCGGATTCACCTAAAATCTGTATTTTTAAGCAAAATTTGACAACAAATTTATGCAAGCACCTCTGGCTGAGCGAATGAGACCCAAGACACTGGCTGCGTTTACCGGACAAGAACATCTTGTGGGAGAAGGTGCCGTTTTGCACAAGATGATTGAAGGTGGACATCTCACCTCTCTCATTTTATGGGGTCCTCCCGGCGTTGGAAAAACGACGCTGGCTTCAGTCATAGCAAACTCATTGAAAAGGCCGTTTCACGCTCTTTCAGCCATTCAAAGTGGTGTGAAGGATGTTCGGGAAACCATTGAACTGGCAAAATCACAACGATTCTTTTCTCAGCCAGGTCCTATTTTGTTTATTGATGAAATACACCGTTTCAGCAAATCACAACAGGATTCACTGCTTCATGCTGTAGAAAAAGGAATTGTGACATTGATCGGCGCTACAACAGAAAATCCGTCTTTTGAAGTCAATTCGGCGTTACTCTCCAGGTGTCAGGTCTTCGTGCTTCAGGCATTAACAAAAGAACACCTGACTACTATGATCAACAGGGCTATATCAGAAGATGAATACCTCAGGCAAAAAAACATCAGCATTGAATCCTACAAAGCTCTGATTGCTTTTTCGGGAGGAGATGGGCGTAAATTATACAATGGTCTCGAACTTGTTGTCAGCCAGGCAGGCGAAAGCGACTCTATAAAGATTACAGATGAACTCGTCAATCAAGCCATACACCTGCACACTTCGCTGTATGATAAGGATGGTGAACAACATTACGACCTGGTGTCAGCTTTCATCAAGTCTATGCGGGCCTCCGACCCCAATGCAGCTGTGTATTACCTTGCCCGCATGATTGCTGGAGGCGAGGATCCTCTGTTTATTTGTCGCCGAATGGTTATTCTCGCATCAGAAGATATCGGGCTGGCAAATCCAAATGCACTCTTGATGTCAACCAGTTGCTTTCAGGCAGTACATCAAACCGGCATGCCAGAAGGCCGCATCATCATGTCACAGACAGCTGTCTACCTGGCTTGTTCTCCAAAAAGTAACTCCACCTATAAAGCCATCAATCAGGCGCTGGAACTTGTGCGTGAAACAGGTCCCCTTCCTATCCCCTTGCATTTAAGAAATGCTCCAACAAAATTAATGCAGGAACTGGGTTATGGCACAGGCTACCGTTATGCGCATGATTTTACTCAGGGAATTTCAGAAATGGAATGCATGCCCGAAGAACTGGCAGGGACGATCCTTTATACGCCAGGTGATAACGCCCAGGAACAGCGGCACAGAGAAATACTCCGGCAAGCGTGGAAGGAGAAGTATGGCTATTAAAGCAAAATAAACAATAGTAAAAAAAAAGCGCCTGATTCTACATTTAAGAACCAGGCGCTTTTAATTTATATAACTGTTTTTACTCCACGATAATCATCTTCTTCGTTGCAGTGAAGTCACCACTTTCCAGAGTATAGTACAATACTCCTGTAGCTCCCAGCTGCTCTCTGGTGAAGATTTCGCTATTCATGCCTTTTGATGCATCTACAACACGCACTGCTACTATTTTTCCTGTAACATCAAATACGCTGAGTGTTGCTTTAGCTGCTGTTGGCATTGCAAAGCTGATCGTAGTCTGACCTCTGAATGGGTTTGGTTCGTTCTGGTACAGTTCTACTGATGCCACAGGCGCAGTTCTGAACTCCAGTGAAACGCCACCTACTTCAAGGCTTGCATTGTAAGACTCTGCCTTTGTGACTGATGAATTGATCGCAATCATTTCACTCAACAGCATGCTCTTCTCTGCTTTCAACGTCATCGTGTACAGAACTTCCTCGTTCTTCACACTCACAGCTTCTACTCCACTGTAACTCATGGTAATCACTCCTGCAGATGGCTGACCTACATTTGATGCCTTCACATCCAATGCAACTCCGTTTGCATCCACAAAGCTCGCTCCATTCAACGTCATTCCTTTGCCTGATTGACAACCCTTGTCTCTGGTGAGAATCTCCACGCATCAATCGTATTGTTGATTCCCAGAATCAGTCTTCTCAACTCAACAAGGTCAGATGCGGTTACGTTACCATCCTTGTTTGCATCTGCTGCCATCAACTTATACTGGTCGTTCATTGGTGTCAGGCCCAGTATGTGGCGCTGAATCAATACAAGGTCAAGTGTGCTTACTCCGTTTCCGGCATTGTCCGCCTTGTTTGGCTTCACGTTATAGTTCAGGTCTCCAATCACATTGGCTACATACTGGCCATTTGCTCCAGTTGTCGCACCCGCTGTGACATTCACGTTTTCTACCATTGTAATGTTGATATCCACATTCTTCACAGCCTGGTTTACAGGTGTGGTCACTGCTCCCGCGATTCTTGCTCCTGGTGCATTGTTGTCGATAATCTTCAGTGCTACCGTACAGAAGTCCACATTGAACTGCTCATCCCATACCATCACATCTACATTGAAATCTCCGGCAGCTGTGAATACCTTGCCTGCTGATCTCGCAGATGGTAACCACTTGTATGCCTTACCGCTGTTGTATTCCGCAGCTGTCGCATTTTGACCTGCTCCCTTGAAGAAGTGCTCTTCATTCAAGCGTGTCAGCACAGGGTGGGTTGCATTTGTTCCATCACGGAATGTAAAGTACAACTTAGACTGTGGTGTACAATTGTCAAACGCTCCTCTGTCGAAGTCTTTTGCCCACAATTCAACCATCTTCGGATTGCCAGCCATCAATGCTGTACTCAAGCTTACACAGTATGGCGTAGGAGCTTTCTTGTCTACTACCATCAATGTGCTTGAACAGTTGTCGATGTTGCCACATCCGTCAGTCACTTTCCACTCAACCTTGTGGTTGATGTTTTCTGCATCCAAAATGAATGCCGGCAATGATACTGATCCGCCTGAGGCCTTCGATGGTGCGACATATGTTGCGAATACTACATCTGCCAACACGATGCCCTGGTGCTGTGCCTGCAGCGCAACCCAGTTAGGGTTCAACTGACCTGCCACAAACTTGTCCTGACGTGCCCAGATACCATTCCATGCCTTATTTACAAAGCTTGATGCTACTCGGTCTACTGTTCCGTTTGCCCACAGGTCTACAAATCCCTGCCACTTCACCCAGCTTTCGTCTGCACATACAAGTGCATCTGTCGCTGAAGCCGTCAACACAACGCTGCCTTCACAACCTCCATTCGGATTGTTTGCATTTGGATTCGCTGCTACCATCAGGTCTGTACATGTCAATACCGGCGCAACATCATCTTTGTACGTATAGTAGTATATGATTGGCTGTCCGTTGATTGTAGTGATCTCCTGACCAGTACACCAGTTGATGTACTTGTATGTCACTCTCCACTTCTTACACGCTCCATCTTCAAACAGGAATGTGTCGATTGTGATGTTTTCACCTACAATATCACACTGTCCGTAATCAGTGATCGGACGCTTAATCGTGGCATTTGCTGTATTTCTCACATCTTCGAGAGACAGACTGCATGAAGGCCACTCCGATACTCCTCCTCTCTGTGGGAAGTTTACTGTGAATGCCTTGCCAACTCCGCTTACTTCGATCTCCTGAGCACATGTCACTGTGGTAGATCCTTTGACTGCTGTAAACGTTCTCCTGATCTTTCCTGTCTTACATACAGGGTTGCTGCCGCCCAACCATACGTCTGTGTATGTCACATTCAAGCCTGCACACAGGTCGAATGCGCTCGCTGTTCCGGTCATGCTCATATCTACGTCGTTCACGTTTGTCTGCTTGCCATCCAGGCTCAGGTTCAACACCATGTCACATGTTACTGTCGCATTTGGTGGACAAACGATTACTGGTGGAATCTTATTCTCTACACGGATTGTTGCCCAGGTAGTGTTGTAATTATCGCGTACTCCATTGATGATCAGGTTGTCACCATATACACCGTTGCGGTTTCCGTCGTCAAATACGCGGATTTCCACATCGTGTAAGCCGAATTCTGCACCTGCAGGAATATCTTCGCAGCAGAACTGCACAAACTCACCTCCATCTGTATCGTTTCTGTCATCACCAGGGTTGTGGAACCATGTCTGGCCAGGTACTTCAGATGTCACGCCATTGTTGTCGTTGAACGTGCTGTTGTTGTTGTGTGTTCCGTTTGCGCCTACGTTTCCGCATGCTCCTCCGGATGCTCTTCTGATTTCTACTTTTACATCTGAGCAGTGGTCATACGAACCATTGTCTACCTGCCAGCCATATAACTTGGCAGTTCCGTCTGCTCCGGTGCCTGATCCCGTCAAGCTCAGTACGATGTTTTGCTTTGCAACTGCTACCGGCGCTGATGCGTCGATCACTGTCACATTCGCTACTTTTGATGAGAAGTTACCGCAGCAATCTTCTGCAAAGTATGTGAAGGCGTACTTACCTACTCCCATATTGCCCGCTGCATATGATGGTGCTGAGCCAAACAGGCTTACTCCTGCAGCAGCTTCCACTCTCCACTTAATCTGATTTGTCAACGCGCAGTTGTCATTCAGATTCGTCGGTGCTGCAACCTGCCATGAAGCCACGCATCCCCATGGGTCTACGCTGATGGTCACATCTGCTACATCAAATGTTGGCGCCTTCTCATCCACTGCCTTGATGGTCTGTACATATGTGCTGGTCGCACCTGTACACCAGTCGAGCAATGTCCATGTGCGAAGTACCTTCATGTTGCCTCCGCAGCCAAGTCCGCACGCATTGATGTTGATATCTGTGTATGTAGAGTAGATATTGCAAACGCTCACATCCACTTTCTGTGGGTGTGCGTTTCCGTCAAATCCAATCTGACTGTATGTGTAGTATCCGTTTGGATATCCTTCATGCAACTCAACTACAGCAGGTGTAGCTGTCCAGTCATCTGCATAGATACCAGTATTGGCAGCAGAAGCTGATCCTGTGCGGCTATCCACGTCTGTCTGACCTGCGATATCTTCTGGTGCAGTGTTTGAACCGCAAGTCAACTGAACTTCTCTTGTCGGTACTGTCAAGTCAGAAATGTTCAACTGGTTGAATGTAAATGTCTGTGAGCAGTATGAAGTGTTTCCTGCTGCATCTACAAATGTCCAGTCACGAACAAGCTTGGAAGATCCACAGTTGTTCTGAACGATTTTATCTTCAAAGCTTCTTGATACTGCACCACATGCATCAGTAACTGCTGGTGGAGTAGTCAACTTAGACTTGTGGTTACCTGGTATGTTATACAGAATACCTACAGTTTCTCTCTTTACAACCTCAAGATCATAGCACTTGAACTGGCAAGCAAGAGCATCAGCAGGGTTTCGAACGATTTGTGCCTGACCAGCTCCTGTAATTTTGATATCATAATTACCAGTAGCCGCATTCTGACCAAATGTTGTCATTACATAAGTATACTTCACACCTGCAGTCAATGTTGTTGTAATCAATGGATCCAATCCACCTGCAGTGTCATCATTCGCAGCAATGAAGTTAGTACAAGGACTTAGAGGATTGAAAGGAGCGGTATAAATGATACCGTAAGTATCTCCTGCAGAACCACTAGCATTAAATGTGTAAGAACCAGTTGCTGAAACCTGGAAGGTAATCGCATCATAGTAATATGTTCCTGTACCAGCTGCGCAGGCAGTAAAGCCATTTGGTCTGGTAAATCTGCTGTCTGTAGCAGCAATTGAACCACAGAAAGAAACAACAGGAATAATCACTGCCTTATCTTCACATGAACAAGCAGCTACAGGAGCTACTTTATCTTCTACTGTGAAAGTTCCCCAGCAAGAGTTGCCATCGAAACCTACAACTTCATAAGTATGTGTACCTAATGGAAGATTCAGTGCCACACCCTGTGGTACATTATTTATTGCATTAGCCTGGCTGTTGAAAGGCCAGATATTGATTTTATAATTTTTGTAACATCCGTAAAGTCCGCCTTCAAGGAACATATCTGCATCCAATGTCACCTGACATTTGGCATCAGCAGTAATATTCACGTGATCATTGCAGGTCAGTGACTTTACAGGATTGGGGAAGGCCTGCACTGTCAAGGTCATTTCGCACTTGTCAGCAACTGCACCCTGGCCATTTCTTAATTCAAACTTCAAAGTGTATGTGCCAGGTCCTACAGCGGTACCAGCAGCTGGACCTGCAGTCTGTACAATCGCACAGTCGCCATTCTCTGTAACATAGTTTGGCACTAGGAAATCACAAGCTCCCGGAGGCAATGTAACTGTCTGGTTTCCTGCACAGAAAATCTGATTGCAAGCACCACCACCTGGAGGGGGAGCTACAGTACCACATGCGCACTTGATGTTTGCCAAAGATGGGTCAACAAAACCAATAGGTGCATCACAACCAACAGCAGAAAAGCTGAACGCAGCCGTACACTGAGATACAGAGGCGTTGTTTGCAAATACAACCTCGAAAAATCCAGGTTTGATTGTCACAGCAAAAGGCTGCGTAACGGACGAGCCCACATCACCAATAAAGTTAACTGACTGTGCAGCAGGGTTATACGGAGTTGGATTTGCTCCGTCAGCCGACTGATACACCGCAGCATGTGCATTTGTACCACATGGCGTGGCACCGGTGTTTGGATCAAAGTTTACTGTCAAACAAATTGGTGTAGTACCACAATTCACAAACTGAACTGTAGTGTAACCATAATTGGTGGCAGCATTAAAAATTCCCGGATAAGTTTTCTGAGGACAAGCCGCAGCTACACCATCACGGAAAATACGACCCTGCTGGATGCCTGCGCGCATGGGCGAGCCTGGAGCCGGATCTACAACTCCGACGCGAACGCTGACAGGAGCTGAAAGATTACTACAGTTTGCAACGTTATACGCAGCTGTAGCAGGTGCTGTGTTACCGTACAGAGCAGGCTGATCCTTTGCATCCGGCATATCGGACACAGAGTAAATACCAGTCTGCGCTGTCGCAAGCTGAACCGAAGCCAGCAAGACCAGCAACATCGTAAGAAATGGAAATTTCTTCATGAGATTGGTTTTAATTGAGTAAATTGAGTTAATAAAATGAGTTCTTCATAGACACACTTCTGCCTACGTACTGCAAAGGTAAAAATCTTGTTTCTTTCATCAAAGAAATTATGCAAAAAAATATATAATTTATTTTTCACTATACTAAAATGCGAAAATCAGGCCAATAGATATGCGAAAATTCATAATTTGAATAAATCCTCCTATAATTTTCCTAGTTCTGAGATACCCGAAAATGAACGCATCTTTACAGAACAACGTCGTCCTCGTCTTACTCAAAAACATAATTCTTCTTCTAACTGTCTTCTTGCTTTTCAGAGTAATGTCGGTCTATCCGCTTATTGCAGGCATGTAAAATGGTAAAAGAAACCGAGCTAATTATTTTCCACAATCATTCCATAGAGCATTTATATCCACATATTTACAAAGTGAAGAACTTCATAATACATATGAAATGCGCATGAGGCGGCCACACAAACCAATATGATTATTTCTCATAAGCATTCCATATGGCATTGATAACCAGTTACTCAGTGAGTGACAAACTAAAATAAACATATGAAACGTGAAAGCTACTTTGATTATGCGCTAGTAAATGTTACAAAATAGACTTCAATTCAGGAAGAGTACTCTCAGCACCTACAAAACGAATCGCGTCCATTCCGGTCGCGCGCGATGCTTCCACATTGTGTGGATTATCATCAATAAATAATGCCTCTTCGGGCTTTAATTGAAATTTAGTGTATAAAAGCTCAAAAATGCGGTGATCCGGTTTTTTCATTTTTTCTTCGCCAGAAACAAGAATTTGCTCAAAATAACCGAGAAAGGGGTAAAGCTCCCGCGCAACAGGGAATGCTTCTGCCGACCAGTTTGTTAAAGCAAGAAGACGGTACTGGCCTTCTTGATGTAATTTTTGGAGAAACTCAACCGTGGGTTCTATCGGGCCTCCCAGCATCTCCTTCCATCTCCTGTAATACTGCTGAATCTCATACCTGTACTGAGGAAACTGGGAAATAAGCAATTCAGTCGCATCTGCAAACGATCTTCCTGCATCCTGCTGTTCATTCCAGTCGGTGGTACAAACGTTTTTCAGAAAATGCCTGACAGAATCCTCTGTTTTAAATATTGTTCGGTACACATAGGCAGGGTTCCAGTCAATTAACACTCCCCCGAGGTCAAAAACTAGGGTTGTATACTGTTTCTTCATAAAGATGATTATAACCTGCGAACCCAGATGTTTCTGTAACTCACCAGGTCTCCATGATCCTGTAAAATAATTGGTCCCCCTCCGTGCACGGGGTTTTTCGGCAAACCGATGTACTCAGTCGTTCCAAATATTTCTGCATTGTTTTGAATGACAATGCCATTATGAATCACGGTAATTTTTGCGGATGACTGCTTTTTCCCTTCCGCATCAAACAGTGGCGCTTTATATATTATATCATATACATTCCATTCTCCTGCCGGAGCACAGGCGTTGGCCAGCGGAGCATGCTGTTTATACACCGACCCCGCCTGACCATTATAATACGTTTCATTATTGTTACAGTCTAGTACCTGGACCTCATAACGGGATTGCAGGAAAATGCCGCTATTGCCTCTGCCCTGCCCTTCTCCTTTAATGACAGACGGACTTTTCCATTCCACATGTAGATGACAATCTTCAAATGAAGCCTTGCTGATTACCTCTCCGCTACCTGGCTTCACTGTCATCACACCCTTCTCGATAGTCCAGTCGGCAGGACTTCCGTCTTTTTTCTGCCACTGCATGACTCCTTCGCCCAACAGAATCACTGCATCTGTGGGAGTGGGCATCGTATGTCGAGCAGATTCTATTTTTCGAGGCGGAAAAGACCAGTCTTCCGTAGCCTTGGGATCAGTAATGACTTCTGCCTGGGCATGTATTGTGGAAAATTGTACACAGAAAATAAAACATCCCCAAAGTAAAACACGGTCGAGCTGGTTCATAATTTTACGATTTAAACATCCCGACAAAGATAATCACAGAAATCCTGACTTTGATAAGAGAGAATAAATTTCTTTCTCCTTCTTGATGTAAAGGAAACAAAAACCTACTTTTGTGCCTAAATTCATTCAAATGAAGAGATTTTTCAAACCCACAATGATGTTCATTTTTTTTGTAATGGTCTCTTGTAAAAACCAGGGAACTCAGTCGAATGAACCTGAAAAGAACGGTCAGGACACGCTGATATCTGAAAACCAGACTCCAAGCCAGGCTACGTCTGCGAATGTCAAGGACTTGACGGCATTTGTCGGAAAAATCCCGCAGGAAGCTGGCCTCTTTGAAAAATACCTCTTACCACAAAGGATGCAGGCACTTCTGGGCGTGGAATACCCTGATTTTGAAAAGGACCGAGAAGAAGAAGGCTCACTGCAAAAAGATGGTGAACTAATATACTTTACTGTATGCCGAAAAGGTGCTTGTGCAGAAAACACGTATCTGATCATCGTTGACCTGCTGAATAACCAGATCAATGTCATGAATTTTAAAGGAAGAATTGTTCGGACCTACGAGGAAGGAGGCGTTATCATAGGCCTGACTGACAAGCTTGCAAACGAGGTACAGCGTCTGAGAAGCAAACAGGGATAAAATGCGCATATAGTTTTCTTTGCTCATTGTTCCATTCTCCCACACCATAAAAAATATCCATTGAAAAAAGTATTAATCACAGGGGCTGCAGGTTTCATCGGCTCCCACTTGTGTGACAGATTTATCCGGGAAGGCTACCATGTGATCGGAATGGACAATTTAATCACAGGCAATCTGAAAAACATTGAGCATCTGTTCCCCCTGGAACATTTTGAATATTATCATCACGATGTTTCTAAATTTGTGCATATTCCTGGCAATCTGGACTATATTTTACATTTTGCGTCGCCCGCAAGTCCGATTGATTATTTAAAAATGCCTATTCAGACTCTCAAAGTCGGCTCATTAGGGACACACAATCTATTGGGTCTGGCCAAATCCAAAAATGCGAGGATCCTGATCGCCTCTACTTCTGAAGTGTATGGCGACCCACTGGTGCACCCACAAACAGAAGAATACTGGGGAATGGCTTACCACACATACCACGGCCTGGAAACCCGAATTGTCCGCATTTTCAACACCTATGGACCCAGAATGCGCATGGAAGACGGCCGCGTACTGCCCGCTTTTTTTACACAGGCCATTCGCGGAGAAGGTCTGACAGTGTTTGGTGATGGTTCTCAAACCAGGTCCTTTTGCTATGTGGATGACCTGGTTGAAGGGATTTATCGCCTACTTCTCAGCGATTACCCTTACCCCGTGAATCTGGGCAATCCATCAGAAATCACGATTTTAGAATTTGCTCAGGAAATCCTTCGACTGGTGGGTAATTCAAAAGCCTTTATTGATTATCGCCCTTTGCCCGTAGATGACCCAAAACAACGAAAACCAGATATTTCAAAAGCACAATCGCTCCTGCAATGGGAGCCTGGTGTCAACAGAAGTGAAGGTCTGGAAAAGACCTACGCCTATTTTGCTTCTATCGTTGACAAATAGTAAGCAGACACATTTAAAAGTGCTGTTTATTAATAAAATGTAAATAAAAGGTTATTTTATCGTGAAATTGCTTGAATTATAGGATATTTGCACCTGGTATTTTATTAAATAACCGGTTTAATTCAGTGAAATTGTTAAAATCTATGTCTCCATTAAAGCAAAAAATGGAAGGGTATAATTTGCCGCAGCAAATCATGCAGTTGGGATTGTATCCATTCTTCCGTACAATTGAGTCTGAGCAGGATACCGTGGTAAAAATCGACGGTCGGGATGTGCTGATGTTTGGCTCGAATAGTTATCTTGGACTGACTAACCATCCTAAATTGAAGGAAGCATCCATCAAGGCGATTGAGAAATATGGGTCAGGATGTGCAGGCTCTCGTTTTTTGAATGGCACACTTGACATCCACCTGGAACTGGAAGAAAAGCTAGCAAGATATGTAGGAAAAGAAGGCGCATTGGTCTTTAGTACCGGATATCAGGTAAACCTCGGCGTTATCTCATCCATTCCTGGAAGGCATGATTACCTGATCCTGGATGACCTGGATCACGCCTGTATCATCGATGGAGCCAGGCTTTCATTTGCCAAGGTGATGAAATATAGCCACAATGACATGGACTCGCTTGAAAAAGCACTAAGTCGTTGTGAATCTGACAAAATCAAGCTAATTGCCATCGATGGTGTATTTAGCATGGAGGGGGACATCGCCAACTTGCCTGAAATTGTCCAGCTGGCTGAAAAGTACAATGCCTCCATTATGGTTGACGACGCTCATGGACTTGGTGTATTAGGCACAAATGGCGCGGGTACTGCAGACCATTTCGGATTGACAGACAAGGTAGACCTGATCATGGGTACATTCAGTAAATCACTGGCAAGCATAGGCGGCTTTATAGCCGCAGATAAAACCACCATCAACTTTTTAAAACACAATGCGCGTTCATTGATTTTTAGTGCCAGTATCGCGCCGGCAAACGCGGCAAGTGTGATTGCAGCAGTTGATTTGATTCAAGAGGAGCCTGAACGTATACAACGTCTGTGGGACAATACAGAATATGCCCGAAAAAAGTTAAAAGAAGCAGGATTTGATACGGGGCATTCGGTGACTCCCATTATCCCCCTTTTAATCAGAGATGATTATAAGACGTTTCAACTCACAAAAATTGCCCTAGATCGGGGGGTATTTGTAAACCCTGTTGTTTCTCCGGCAGTGCCCAGTACTTCATCTCTCATCAGATATTCTCTGATGGCCACACATACCAGAGAGCAAATTGACCATTCAGTAGACGTCCTAAAGTCAATTTCAGAAGAAATTGGTGTCTTTGACAACAAAGAACACAGGGTCTTTTACCAACCCTAAGAAACTCTGCTTATCTTTGTTGAGTACTGAATTATCAAAGATCAACAAAACCTAATATACATGGGCATCCAGATTCGGGAGGTACAATTCTCTCAAGGCATTAGTGAATTTATTAATTTCCCTCACGACTTGTATCAGGATGACCCCTTTTATGTGCCCGAGATCTATATTGGCCAAAAGGACATGATGAATCCCGAAAAATATCCATTCCACCTGTATGGCAATGCAAAATATTACCTTGCAAGCCGGGATGGTAAGACAGTAGGCAGGATCGCAGCCATTTCCAATCCCAATTACAACGAACACCACAACTGTAAAGTTGGCTTTTTTGGTTTTATGGATTTTATTGAGGATCAAGAAGTTGTACATGAATTACTGGAACAAGCAAAGGCGTTCGCCCGTGAGAACGGAAATGAATTCCTGATGGGGCCTACAAATTTCACGACAAATGAAACCGCTGGTACACTCGTGGAAGGCTTTGAGGAATCGCCTAAGCTAATGATGACCTACAACAAACCTTATTACGGGAGAATGCTGGAAGCAGAGGGTCTGAATAAGGAGATGGATTTATACGCGTATATGATTTACACCAAAAACGCTTCAGAAAAATCTCTCCGTCTTGCTGAAGCCGTAGAATCCCGACTGGCATCAAGAGGCATTACTATCCGCAGCATCAAACTGAAGGATATGGATGAAGAAGCCAGGAAAATCCAAAAGATTTATAACCAGGCCTGGCAAAAAAACTGGGGATTTGTTCCGTTTACAGATGCGGAATTTGAGTACCTGAAAAACGACCTAAAAATGCTGGTTGACCCAGCTTTCACCTATATCGCTGAGAAAGATGGGGAAGCGATTGGCTTTGGCATTACCCTGCCCAACATCAACGAAATTTTGATTAAAAACAAACGAGGGAGATTATTTCCCTTTGGTATATTCCGACTACTTTTGGGCAAAAAGTCCTGCAAAACAGTTCGGGTACTGGCGTTGGGAGTATTGGAAGAATACAGGAAAGCAGGTATAGAAGCTATATTCTTTGCACGCAATATCCGAGAGTCAAAAAAGAGAAACCTGTTAGGTGGCGAAGCATCGTGGATTCTTGAAAGTAACAGCGCCATGAGGGCGGCAGCAGAGCGTCTCAATGGCGAGAAATACAAAACCTACAGATTATATAAAATGTCTTTATGAATTCAACAGGAAGGGAAACCATTCTGATTACAGGAGCCAATGGATTCATCGGGGGATTTTTAGTGGATGAAGCGTTGAAAAGAGGTTTCAGGGTGGTTTGTACTCTCCGGTCCTCCAGCCAGTCATCAGAACTGGAATCCCGAAATGTTACTCTGATCAGGACCGACTACTCACAACCGCAACAACTTGCAGACATTTTCATCACTGAAAAAGTAAAATATGTCATCCACAATGCAGGACTGACCAAGGCATCGTCACTGGCACAATATAACGAAGCGAATGTTACTTTGGTGCAGCATTTGATTGAAGGATGCCGTCTGGCAGGCTTACCCTTGCAGTCATTTGTCCAAATCAGCAGCCTCGCAGCTTACGGACCGGCTGATTTTCAGCATTCGGGGATTGTAAAGGAACAAAGCCCACCCCACCCTGTTACGGCGTATGGCAAAAGTAAGCTGGCAGGAGAGCAATGGTTACGTCAGCAGTCAGATATTCCGTGGATCATTCTCCGCCCCACCATTGTGTACGGACCCGGCGAAAAGGACCTGTATACAGTCTTCCGCATGATCAAAAACCACCTGGATGTGAGACCTGGCCTGGTGCCTCCAAAACTCACCTTCATCTATGTAAAAGACCTGGCAAGGTGTGTCCTTGATGCAATGAGCCACGGACGCCGGCACTCAGGGTACTTTGTGACTGATGGCAATGTTTACCACGGCGATGCATTGAATGGGTTTATCAAAGAAAACCTGAATACCTGGGCCATTTCATTCCGAATTCCGGTTATGTTGATTTCTGCCCTCGCAGGAATTTCTGAATGGTGGGCGCAAAAAAAGGGAACTTACCCTGCCTTAAACCGCGACAAAGTCAATGAAATTAAAGCAAAAAGCTGGGTATGCGTCATAGCTCCCCTTCACGAACTTGGATTTAAGTCGGAATATAATCTGTCAAAAGGCATCCGTGAAACGATTCAATGGTATAAAGCGAACAAATGGCTTTAATGAATGATGCTGCTGTGACTCCGGAAAAGGAGGAGGAAGTAAAAAAACATCTGGTTTTTGTGGCAAATCCGTTTTCGGGTACCCGAAAAAAAAATAATTTGAGTGAAGTCATTGAAAAATTTCTGGACCACACTATCTATACATACGAGGTGAAATTTACTCAGGCTCCAGGCCATGCGACACTTCTTGCATCTGAGGCTGCTAATCATGCAGCGTTTGCAGTCATAGCGGTTGGGGGCGATGGCACTATCAATGAGGTGGCAGGTGGCCTGCTTGGTACTGAGACAGCGCTGGGGCTCCTGCCCTATGGTTCAGGAAACGGTTTTGCGTATCACCTGGGAATCCGAAGAAGCATTCAGAAGGCTTTTGAAGTCATAAACCGAGGCCACAGCCAATGGATTGATACGGCAACGGCAAATGGAAAGCTTTTCTTGAACGTTGCAGGACTTGGACTGGATGCAACCGTAGCTTATAAAACAAAATTTAAATCACGAAGAGGATTTCTCCCCTATTTTCTCCAAACCATTAGAGAAAGTATTGGCTTCAAATATATGGATTTGAGGATTGAATGCCCTCAGGGCTTCACCCAAGGAACCACCAGTGAAACATCGGATGTTCAATGCAAAAATTGGCATGGAAGCTATGCCATGGCAGTAATTGCAAATGGATCAGTGTATGGATATGGCTTCTATATTGCCCCGGCAGCGAAACTCAGTGACGGCTTGTTTGATGTACTTCTGGTAAAGAAAGTACCTGTATTTCGTTATGTTTTGCTGGCTACCCGAATGCTGAACCGATCATTTCATCAAAGTCCAATCGTTGAATATTTCCGTACGCCGGAAATTCGAATAGAAATCGTTCATCCAGAATACGCACATTTGGATGGTGAGGGATATCCCGCAGAATCATCCACCGATTACAAAATCAGCAAAGCATCAATGCGAATTTTATCTTATGGCTAGTTATTTCATACTCATTACCTGTATTTTGCTGAATGCACTGATAGGTGTAGTATTCAAACTGTTTACCAAATATAAAATTGACCCGCTTCCGGCAATTACAATCAACTATTTTGTGTGCTTTGGAACGGCAGCCGTGGTCATGGGTAAAAATCCGATACCGGCGGGGCTAATGCAAACAACCTGGTTACCCTATGCAATCCTGATGGGATTGCTGTTTATTCTGATTTTTAATCTGGTAGCCTTGACTGTACATCATTTTGGAGTGGTTATAGGTACTATTTTCCAAAAAATGTCACTGGTAGCCCCTACGTTGCTAGGGATAGTATTTTTCGGTGAGTCTTCTGGATGGCTGAAATGGGCCGGCATTGCCCTGGCCATCCTTGCCATCACATTACTGAGTCTGCAGAAGAAGGCAGGCGCTGAGCAACAATCCACTAAATCTGGCTTGGTCTGGCTTTTCCCATTACTAACCTTTGCCGGTTCCTGCCTGATAGATTCCGGCTTATTTTTGATTGAACATTACAAACTGGCATCCAGTTCTGACGCTTCTTTTATTGCCACGCTTTTTCTCACTGCGGGTTTTACCGGTATGCTTGTGCAGGCGTTTCGCCCTGCTAAACTTGCCAGCTTAGTACATAAAAAAAATGTGATCGCTGGTGTTGCATTAGGTATTCCAAACTTTTTTTCCATCCACCTGATTCTTGTGGCGTTGCACCACGGATGGGAAGGATCTCAATTGTTTCCCATCAACAATACCGGGGTATTACTTGCTTCCGTAGCTATTGGAACACTGGTGTTTCATGAAAAGCTGCACTGGTTAAAAATCGCAGGTATCGGTGTGGCTATCCTCTCGATATTATTGATCGCATATTCCTGACTTTCATGTCGGCTACCTTTCAAACGATAGCAGGGCAGACAGTCTGTGAATTGAAAGAAAAAGGTTCAAGATTTTTTGGCATAGCTGTTCCATTTTCCCATGAAAAGGAGTTGTCAGAAATACTAACTGTTCTCAAAGACACCTATCCTAAAGCCAGCCACTATTGTTTTGCATATAGAATTGGAGTGGATGGGACTAAATTTCGGGTGAATGACGACGGGGAGCCTTCTGGTTCTGCAGGCAGGCCTATTTTAGGAGCCATCGACAGCGCAGGGCTGACAAACGTTCTGGTGGTGATTGTGCGATATTTCGGAGGTACAAAACTAGGAATTCCAGGCCTGATCCAGGCGTATAAGGAAACGGGGCGTTTGGTACTTACTCAGGCAGAAAAAGTCACTAAGGAATTTAAAATTGGGCTATCCATGCGGTTTAGCTACCAGAGAATGGGAGAAATCATGGGAGTATTGAAGGAACTTCATATTGAAATTCAGCGCAAAGATTTCAACAGCGATTGCCACGTTGTCTGTAGCTTACCATTGAAACAACATACAGAGCTCGTAACAAGTATCAAAGCAGCCATTCTCGGATGGACAGCTGACAGGGTGAATGAGTCTACTGAGGTGGCCGACTGCTCTTTTGAACTACTCGATATCAGCTTTTAATTTATAAATTTACTTTTTGCCAGCAGCGTACTCTTCATTCAACGTCTGGATGGTTTCCACTGTGATATCCAGGGCTGAATTTCCATACATGACGCTCCCTCCGGCACCTTTCATCAAGACCATGTCATATTGTTTCTCCTTTGCAATTTTTGCAAGGTACTCGTCAATTTTCTTCTGAATATCCTTTTGGGTCTCCTGAAGTTTTTTATCGAGATCCATAGCAGCATTATCGCGCTGTTTCATAAGAGATTCTTCTTCCCGAGCCAGATTTTGCTGCTGTTGGCCATACTTCTCTTCCATCTTGCGCAATTCCACCGGAGCTATCTTATCGGCATTTTGCTGGATTTGAGCTAAATCCTGCTGAAATTTACCCACACGCCGCTGGAAAGCTTCAATTTTTCCTGCAAGAGCTTGTTCGGCGGTCTTTGACTGCCCTTCCAGTTCTGCTTTCCGTTCCTTGTAGAGATCGTATTTACTGATGAGCGTGTCAATATCAATGTACACGACTTTCAGAGATGAAGAAGATGCGGCACCGGTATTGGCAGGTGCTCCAGCTTGTTTGCATGCTGTGAAAGCGACAAGTAAAAAGAATCCAGGAAGAACGTTTTTGAAGAATTGTGACATAAGAATTTAACTTTATTCAGCAAATGTAACAAAAATTATAAAAGGAACTTCAACTGTGAGATAAATGTGTTAACGGAAAAGATGGAACTTAATCCAGTAAATCATCAAGTTCGTCATCAGATAGTGAAGAGAGTTCCTCCACCTCGATCAAATCATCCGAAAGCTGGGACTTCCTCTGCTGCAGGGAAAGGATTTTTTCTTCAATGGTGCCCGCAGAAATAAAACGCAAAACAAAAACGTTTCTGCTTTGTCCTATCCTGTGTGCCCGGGCGATAGCCTGCTTTTCAGCAAAAGGATTCCACCAGGGATCCAAAATCAATACGTAATCAGCTGCTGTGAGATTCAAGCCTGTTCCGCCCGCTTTGACTGACAGTAAAAATACACTCACCTGATCTTCTTCCTGAAAGCGCTTGACCGACAGATCTCTTTCAGCAGGAGACATGGCACCGGTGAGCATGACGTAACTGATGCCCGTAGAGTCCATCCATTCAGCATACAAATTCAAATGGGCAACAAACGAAGAAAACACCAGCACCTTATGATCTGCCCGCGTGATGGAAAGGATGGTCTCCTTTACCTCTTCAAATTTTCCTGAATCACCCGCGTATTCCCCTTCACAAAGTACGGGGTGATTGGCAATCTGCCGTAGTCGCATGAGCGCCGACAGCACATGAAATCGATATTGTCCGGATTGTTTGTTGATTCCCAAAAGGTGATTTCTTGCCGCAGATTTTTCTGTCTGAAAAATACGGGCCTGTTCCTCCGACATTTCCACATAGCGTACTTCTTCCGTCAAATGCCTCCTCGTCTTTTTCTTTCTCAATAGGCAGTTGAAAATTCCGACGAAAGAAATCATAGGGTCCCAGAATCGAGGGGTTGATAAACTCCATTTGGGCCCATAGGTCGGCCAGTGAGTTTTCAATCGGCGTACCGCTAAGCGAAATCTTATGGGCTGACTGAATTTGTAGCAATTTCTGAAAAGACTGTGAGTTTTTGTTACGAATGGCCTGACTTTCATCCAGAATGAGGTAGGTAAATACCAGTTTTGACAACATCTGAATATCTGCCATGGCAGTCTGATACGTAGTCAAAACAATGTCATATGCCGGTATCGAGGAAGCTACTTTTTTCCGGTCAGTCCCCCTGTACACCAGGACCTGGAGAGAAGGAGCATATTTTCGACATTCGTTTCGCCAGTTGGTCACTAAAGACGCAGGAACCACAACCAGTGCAGCCAGAGCTGTACGGCCTGTCTGTATGACTTCGCCAAATAAGTCCAGTTGTACACCCGCTTTTGGAAGAGTAGTAGAAGTCTGCAACTGATTTTTTGTATCTAAAAGCACCGCGATGGTTTGCAGGGTCTTACCCAGTCCCATATCATCAGCAAGGCACGCTCCAAGACCCTGCGTTCTGTGCGTGCGAAGCCACTTCACACCCTCCTCCTGATAAGGACGAAGTATTGCCTTCAACAGTGACAACTCCAAAGGTTGATCATTCTCAGAATGTGAACTCTCGCCCGCATCCCAGGTAAAACCCTGGCTTTCCAGTAGCGGAAAATGTAGCTTTGAAATCCGCCAGGTATCGCTACTTTGCACAGCAAAAGACAGTACGGGCTCATAAATGGCAAAATATTCTTCAGGAATGATCACCCATTTGCCATCTTCTACCGGGAAAAACGGATTGCGGTTACGGATATAAGGCAAAATCTGGACTAGTGGAAACGTCAAATCTCCAATTTCAACCAGTCCCTGTAAATCAAACCAGTCGCCATCAAAGGTGATATCTGGCCGTATGGTCAACGATTCCGGAATAATCTCCCTGCCATCAATATCAGGAAACTGTAATGTAAAGTGATTTCGGAGGTCCCTGGCACGTCGGCTTGCCCATTCCAGTGTCGAATAGACCGTCTCACCATAACAATACCTGCCATGACCATCCGATTCCGAATCCAGTTGCTGAAGAATTTCTGCATATCGTTCTTCTTCCTCTGCATTGCGGCAAAATTCATGAATCTGAATTTCTCCACCTTCATTGAAATAAATCCTGTTTTTTCTACTTGATTTTTCTGAAGAGGCAAATGTTGCTCCTCCGTAGTGAAACATGATTTCAGCCAGATAGCGATTTTTGAAAAAGTCGAAGAAAAAGGAAAGCACAACACGCTGTAGACTGCTGTAAGATTGAATCTGAAATCCTTCTGCCTCAATCTGTGCTTTTCCCATCACTTCTTTGATAAAACCGGAAAAATAGTCTTTGGAAATCCTGTCAGGAATGAAGATAGATTTCTTTGTTAAGAATGGTTTTATTTTGGCTGAATTGAGACCTTCCACTGAAAAAACATGATTGTCTAAGAGTATCACAGATGGCTGGTCTGCGAGGATCAACACCCGATGTGCTGAAGGACTAATTTTCTCATCCTGCGCAAGTAAATGCAGCGAGTATTGAATACCAGTTTGTGATTTTACAAATTGAAGGTGAGGTATCAATTCGTCCTGCCCAAAATATAATGCAACATCACAAGCCTTGATTTGCCGTTTCAAATTGAGGCAAATAGTAACTTCATGCTTCTTACAAATTTGTAAAAAACGTGTCATACGCCTGTCAATTACCGCCTGGATTGTTTTTGAAATTCGGGTATCTCCAAAGAGAGAAGTAAGCGTCTCCTTTTTCTTTTTATTCCGATTCAGGGACTCTTCGATTGCAGCAGGTTGTAATTCTTCGCAAAACTGGAGCAACTGCGCATGAATTTCAATTTGAAAATCAGGAATATACGTTGACAATGTATCAAGCCTGGCAGACGCTTGAATGTATGCAGGCCTTTCCTGTGCATCCAGGTTGACCAGGAACGCTGTAGGGTATATGAAGGGGACTCCCTCCTGAGAACAAAGAGAATAGACAATTTTGTAGGCAGCCGGATGCTCGCTCATGGACTGATTCTGTCACTTGTAAAAAAACGGCAAAAATAGAAATTCTGAACTTCAAAAAAAGGAAATTCAAAATCAGATTCCAATTTTCAGCATCATCTATAACCAAAGAAATGATCGCTAAAAACAAGAAGTCAATAACATTTTTAAAAAAAATCTGTAGGAAAAGGTTTAATTTTGACCCAAGACCCAAACCAAAACAGATGAGCCACCAAATGATCCTGATTACCGGAGCGAATGGGCAGATTGGCCGGGTCCTTGCGGAAAGTTTACGCAAGGAATATGGTGCCCAACATGTGTTATGTACAGATATTACACCATCTCAAAAACAACATGAGAGCTCTGGTGAGATAGCAGATGATGGCCCTTTTGAAATTCTTAATGTGCAGGACTCAGACAAACTGAATGAACTGCTAAGCCGGTACAAAGTGACACAGATTTATCACTTGGCAGCGATACTTTCTGCGAGCGGGGAAGCAGATCCCATGCGCACCTGGAATATAAATTTCAACAGCTTTATCAGTTTGCTGGAAGCTGCTCGAAAACACAGCATTGAGAAGATTTTTTTTCCGAGCACCATTGCTGTATTTGGGGGCACAACACCTCGGATTCAAACTCCCCAGGCGAGTCCTCTCTTACCTGAGACCGTCTACGGCATCAGCAAGGCCACAGGAGAGATGTGGTGTCATTATTACCATAAAAGGTATGGCCTC
>JAJTEZ010000021.1 GCA_021298335.1 Saprospiraceae bacterium
AAAAATAGGCACTGAATGAAAAAGGGCAATGCGTAGCGCACATCCCTGTAAGTGACATTCAGTGCGGATAGCCAGCTTCCCGTGCCTGTTGCGACAAGGATTGTTACTATGTAAACCACGGGTAATGATGCCAGTAGTTTAGGAAAATCAGAGGCTGTATTGTGGTTAAAAATCATCAGAATGCAAAGCAGTGTGGCATGAATGAGAAAGTCTGCTGAGGCAAGTAAAGCGGAAGAACAAGGTAATATAAGTCTGGGAAAATAGATTTTTCTAACGATTGGGGCCTGCTGAATCACAGCATTGGTAGCAAGGTTGACGGTTTGACTAAACAACTGCCAGACTATCATACCACAGTAGTAAAAAAGTGCACCTTGCCATCCTTGCGGACCCGTATTCAGCCCCTTAGAAAGTATTGCGTATATGAGCAGAGCCATCAATGTAGGCTGTAAAATTGTCCACAAGACACCAAGAAAAGTCTGTCTGTATCTGATTTTCAATTCGCGCCAGACAAAGTAATAGAGAAGGTGCCTGTAGTGCCATAATTCAATCAGCCCAAAACCTGATTTTCGCACAGGACTATATCGGGTTTCTGGCAGTTGGTTGTTGTCTGTATGCAACTTCTGAAATTTTATTAACGCAAGATGACCATTTTTCCGAAACCATCGGTAAAATATGGATCAATCGATGCATTTTTAAAGGCTTCTATGGTTTTACCGGAGGAAAAGGATGCATGGAATTTGTATAAGTAGACTCCATTGGCCACTTTTTGCCCAAAATCGTCGCTACCGTCCCAGCGGAATTCACTTTTGTTGATTCCTGTCCTTACAGGGCCTATTTCCTGTGCAGATATTTGTCTGATGACTTTCCCAGAAATCGTCATGATGGTGATCGATAGTTCATCCGGGATTTCATGACCTGTCAGTGTAAAGATAAACTGAGTAGATGTAGAAAATGGATTGGGATAGTTCAGGACGTTGGAAATGCTGCTTTGGTTGACCACTTTGAAAGACACGAGATATGGCTCGTTTCCGGACAGGTTGCCGGAGGCATCTTTTCCCTGTACGCTCAGTCTGTACTGCCCGTCTTTGAATGTGGGTGTATAGATGATCTTTGCAGGCTCTGAAGGCGGGTAAGCCGGTAAAAACCGAATTTCGGGACCTTGAGCATCAATCGTTAAAAATTGATTTCTTCCTGTGTCCAATTTGATTTCAAACACCGAAGGGTTTGTAATTGGCACAAAGAGATTGTTGTCTCTCAATACCACGGTGATTTCTGGACGAGGTGAAACAAGGTCACCATCCAGGATCTGGGCGCCATCAAAAAACACTTGTAATTGTGGATTTATCTTGTCGGGAGACAGAGGAAATGACCGGCTTAGCAGGTTGTTAAAACGATGCAGTTCGGCAGGCTGGTTGTCCGGGTTTACGTCGACAGTGATTTCCATTTTTTCTGTCTGGTCAGATGGGGCTGTGCAGATTAATTTTCTCACAGTCTTTTGACCTGGCTGCAAGCTTGTGATGGCAAATGAATTTCTGATAATTTGTTTATTTGGCCCTGTCCAGGATGCAAAAACCTGGGCGCTGTCAACTTTGGTATTTCCTGCGTTGACTATTTCATAGTCCATTTGGATGGGTTGTCCTTGTGTAATCTGGCTCTTTGCGGGGTCGGGTTGCATGGCAATAAAACGGACTGCCAGGTCTGGAAGCGGGTCAAATGTTGAGCGCCAGAACTTCAATTGCCCTGCCTCTTTTTGCAGTGTATCGGTGGTGATTGCTTTTAAACGGAGATAAGGAAATTTAGTAGCATCTGCAGAAATTGGCGCGGTGCCGGTGCCTGAAATAGAATCTATCAGCATTTGATTTCCCTGGTCATCTACACCATAGATCAGTGTGGTATTCCGGTTGGTAATGGTGGATGTTTCCCAGGCGACTGAAACATCTTTCCAGGAAGAAGATGGCCCAATCAGCTGGCTGGACATGGCGGCGGAACTTTTATAGTTTTTGTAAATGGAGGTATTTTCAATGACATCAGTATTTGAAAAGGCCAGTTCTTCCTGCAGCACTTTTCCTTTTGAGTTGTTGCGGAATAACTGAATAAAATAAGGAGTTGAGCCTGTTGTTGCTAACTGTCGGATTTTTTTTGCGCCTAATTGTTCGAAGATAGAGTAGATGGATTTGCCGTAAATTTGTTCGTCCTGTTCCCATTGTTCCGGAAAAAATTTGGAAGAGGTGTCTCTGATTATAGTAAAAAATGTGACATATTCCCCTTCCTGGATTACATTTTCTACAAAGTCAATGACTTTTTTTCGTTCCTCCGGGGTAGATGTCCGAAATGGGTATACTGCGATACTGCCTGTTGTAGGATTGAGGCTACCATATTCTCCTCCCACTGCATTCCTGTAAAACTGACCGGTTTTTTGGTTATATCTGACGAATGCTACGCCGCTTTCGAGGTAAACCCAGGGAGTCACAGATCCAAAGGTGACATTGTTGAATGTAAACCCGGGTTTGTCGTTGACATCCCAGACTTTATTTCTGCATTTGGCGATATTGATATTTTTTTCCATTTCGAAATGCCTGTCTGTTTCTTCAGAAATTTCGATTGTTCGGTCTTCATTCTTTAGGTATTGAAAGAAATGGCTTTGATTCCAGCCTTCCTGCAGGTTTTGATCAAAAAGGAAGGAGGCGCCGGCCCATTTGAACCCTTCACCAGGTAAGCTGTCCGGACTTACCCTCCAGTAATAGACAGTCTGGCTCAGCGGTATTCCAGAAGGACGAAATTCAAGCAGGCCCCCTTCTGATTCTACTTTGCCGTTTTCCAGCAGGGGGGAAGAAAAATACTCTGAGGTATCGATTTGAAACACATAGGTGGTTTTTTCCAGGGGTGCCGAGGTGGTAGATGCCCGCAGGAGTATATCGTTTGGTTTGTTGACAATACTATAATTTGGGGGATAGACAGGCCGTGCCAGGTTGTCTCTGATGAGCCAGGTGTATCCGCTGCCGCCGTTCAGTTGATTGTTATTTTCCGCTTCGGGTTGCGGACCTTCCTGAATCAGATTTTCGGGATCGATAATAGCATACAGTGTATTTCTTCCCACCCCTTCCTGACCAAAAGTAGGCAATTCAAGGCTAAAGGTTGACGTATTGGCAACGGGTGCCACGGTCATTCGTATAGTATCGGAAAATTTGCCTGAAGGTAGCTGGCGCCAAAGTTTCAGATTGATTGAGTCTGACTGATGGGCTCCCAGATTTTTGATGGCAAGGCTGAGGGTAAATGTTGGCGCTGACGCCAGCACAGGCTCAGGGTTTGATTTAATGGCAGATTCGTCCCAAAGTAAATCAGGAGAAGATGACAGATAGGGTCTGATGGCGGGGTCTCCGTGGAGCGTGATCTGGCTGTACAGGGCCAGTTCAGCGAGCCTTGCAGTGCGATTTTTTTGAATCAGCTGCTGGATGGCCTGTCCTTCCGAAGAAAATCGTTTTGTGCGCAGCATGATATCATGCAGTTGTTTTCCGAAGAAGGAAAGTGAGGGAATGAAGGCGGTGCCGGTGGTCGCCAGAAATGAGATGGATCCTCTGTTTTTTTCGAGCACAAACGATTCGCTGATTCCCTGGACAGTTCCATGCAGGTTGCCCGAAAAGCAGCCGAAAGAATGGATGATGGGATATCTGCCAAGGTTATTGTAATTTCTGGGGTTTTCGATCGAAAAATCCCAGGAACTGGAAGCGGAGTGTCCAAAAAAGTTGATGATTGCCAGTCCGTTATTGAAGAGCTGATTAATTTCTTCATTGACAGTAAACTGAATTTCCTCACCGGATCTTTTATAAAATGCGGAAACGTCTGCCCCAAAAATGGTATCACGAAGCAGGCTTTCCATGCCTTCCAGTCCAAACCTGATGGCGGCCTGCTCGTCAGCATTTTTACCTCCTCCCAGGTGGAGAACTTTCTTCATCCAGTATTTTTCCCCGATGGTTTGAGAGGCATCAGGTGCAGCTTCATATTGCATGACCTTCTCCAGATAGTCTGTGATTTCCTGGCTTGTACGTGCAGCCACTCTTCCTACGGCACATAATGGATCCGGGTAGTTGCCTTCAGAAAAAAGCATATTATCAGAACCCAGATATCCATAGGTGGGAATGAAAAACGAAGACGCAAAGTGCTGCTGGACATCCTGCGCTTTTCGAATAAACGGATATTCGATGGCTTTGCCCAACAAAAGGATAAATTTTACATTGGACCAATTCTGTTTGACATAGGCCGCAAAATTTTTCACTGCCATAAAATGCCGGTCGATACCATATCCAAAATGGTTGTAGAGGTCTTCGATATGAACAATTTCCACAATGTGGCTGCCACCTTGAGGTGATTGACGATAGGCGGCGTATTCTGAAACAGGATCTGCAGCATTCTGTGTTCTTAACCGTGATGATGTCAGGATGACATACGTTTGTCCTCGGTCAGTATAGTTTACAGGAGTAAATTTTTTCACCTGGCCAACGTTGACCACTCCAGTTGAATAATCGGCGAAGACAAGATTTCTTTCCCCGGAAAATGTATCCAGTGCCAGTTTTACGTTGCTGGCTGCAGAAGCATTGATCAGGAATCTACCGGACATAGTCAGGTCGTGCACAACAACCGTTCCCTGGTGGCTGAGCGAGGTGATTTCACATCGCGACTTTTCTGACAACGCCGGAATACGGAATGATGCAGCTGACTGATTTTGAGCATCCAGTGTGCCAGGATATTGCAGAGACAAAAATGCAAGAGTGTGCTTATCGTTATTGTTATTGCTGTTTTTGATAGTCAGCGAATTTGTTGAAGCCCAGTCTTGCCAGCCTGTTTCAAAGGTAAAAGCTGCTGTTTTGGATGGTTGAATCATTGGCGTACCTAGCACGGTTCCATTCCAACGAATTTCCAGTGATGATTGTACATTAAGTTGGCCGGTCCTGAAGGTAAGAATGGGTGAAGGGCCGGTAGGAATGGCTCCAGGAGAAGGAAATTCGATGAAAGATATTGAGCGCAATCCACTTCCAAATCCTTCACTGGGTTCCAGCTGGGAATAAATGATGTCACCATATTTGTTTTTGAAATACGTATCGGAAAAGACGAGTTTGGTATCCCTCCAGCAATATGGTACGGCTTTGATAGAGTCAGGTGCAGGTTCCGGATTTTGGCTGGTGAGTCGAAGGTGACTTTTGCCGGGCTGGATCGTAAAGAAATACGCATTCGTATCATTGACCAGCGAATATTCCGTGTTAAACAGATCAGTTTTCCACTTTTCATATAAGAAAGTATCAAGGCCGATGGTATTTTTTCGACCGTAAAATTCAATGTATTCGCCTTGTTGAAATACCTCCGAACTGACAAAGACCGGCTGTTCTTTTCCAAAATTGAAAATCGCAATATCAGCAGCGGGCACTGGCTTTGTTTCAAGTCCTGCCTTGACCAGGGTTTCGAACGAAATTCGGTGAATGCCATCGGATGAAACAGGTATTTTAAAATATACAAGGTTTTGGTCTAACCAAAGATGGGCAGAATTACCCTGGCAAAGCACCGTTTTTGCAGGCAACAAGGACAAGGCTGAGATGATCAGACCTATTTGAAAGATAAACACATTTGAATTTATCTTCATGTATTTTTTATTTTAATAGAATATGTTATGCAAAAATAAGGCCAATTTTTGCTTGGTTTTTTTTTGAATTTTTACAATTCACTTGTGTTGCAGAATGGTGCAATGACACGTTAAACTACAAAAGGTTTAATTTTCGACGACGAGTTTGAAACCTACCCCATGTATATTGTCTACTTTAATTGAGCTGTCATCCGATAGATATTTGCGTAGACGTGAGATAAAAACATCCATACTACGGCCCAGGAAATAATCGTCTTCGCCCCACAATTTTTCGAGGATCACGCTGCGCTTTACGACGTTGTTTTTATGATCGAGCAGCATTTTTAGTAAATCTGCCTCTTTTTGTGTCAGGCTTCGTTCGTTGCCATCGATTGACAGGATCAGGTTGCGGTAGTCAAAAACATATTTGCCCAGTTTGTACTGATCGTTTGCAGATACAGACACAAACTTTCTTCTGAGGAAAACTTCGATTTTCAGGATGAGTTCTTCGATACTAAAGGGTTTAGTGATGTAATCATCAGCACCGATTTTCAAACCGTGGATTCTGTCGTCCTTCAAGGACTTTGCTGTTAAAAAGAGAATGGGAATATTTGGGTCTGTTGCTCTGATTTTTTCTGCTACAGCAAATCCGTCCATTTTTGGAAGCATGACATCCAGGATACACAGGTCGACATCATTCTGAAAAAAAGCTTCTATAGCTGTTTCTCCATCCAGGCAATGAATGACTTCATAACCGTGAATTTCCAGGTTATCCTTAGTAACGAAGCTCAGCGTTTCGTCATCTTCTACATACAGGATTTTTGCTTTTTCAGTCATAAGATTTCGTTTATGTAAAATATACAAGGTCACTTTTCGGGCGACCGGAAATTAAGTAAATCTGACAATGGATGCCTTGCGCTATTCCATATTTTGAGCGAATTGGTTTTCATGCCGGTCTCATTTTTGGCATCGTAATAATAAATTCAGAACCATACCCAGGTTCTGATTGAATCTGTATTTGCCAGCCATGTGCTGTACAGATATTTTTTACATAGTAAAGTCCCAGGCCAAATCCTTTGACGTCGTGCACATTTCCGGTGGAAACGCGGTAAAATTTATTGAACAATTTTTTTTGATTTTCCTTATCGATGCCGATGCCATTGTCGCGGATGTGGATAGAGAGCTGTTGTTCTGTTTCATTAAGTGTGATAGAAACTTCGGGATCCTCAGCGCTATATTTAATAGCATTGTCAATCATATTGGCGATCACATTGACGAAGTGAAGTTTATCGGCATAGATAAACTGTCGGCTTGCATTAGAATGAAATAGGATTTGTCCGGTTTTCAATTTCAGTGATTCATTGTTGATGATATCTTCTAACGTTTGATTGAGTTCAAATATTTCTTTTTTGAGTTCAATACTGTCTTTTTCCAAACGTGCAATATTGAGTACTTTTTCGACTTGTTCGTTCAAACGTTGGTTTTGTTCTCTGATAATTTGGATATATCTGCTCAGTCGGGTATCATTTTTTACATTTGCGTCATTAGAGAGAAAGTCCGAAGCAATTTTGATGGATGAAATAGGTGTTTTAAATTCATGCGTCATATTATTGATAAAGTCCTTTTGTAGTTCAGAAAGACGTTTTTGTTCCATAATAACCCACATGCTGTAAAGGAAAAAGCCGATGGCAAATACAGACAGGATTGTGAGGGTCAGTGTCATATTCCGATTGGCCAGCAGGAAACTTTCTCGTTTTGGAAACCTCACCACGAAATAATAGATGAGTTCATCAAATTTTGGCAGTTTATTTCTTTTCTTCAGCGTTTTTTCGTCGACGATATCAGCACTGCAATAATTGCCGTAGACCAGCTCGCCTGACGAACAGTCGTACACTGCATACTCGAAATCGATATTGAGTGACTGGCGGGCCATTTCCTGCAGGAGGTATTGTTCCAGTAGGTTTGCGTCTATTTTGCTATTGATATTGACGGCGTAATAATTTGATGACTGGCGGGTAATCAGGTTGGTTTTGGGCAGCAGGGTTTTATTGTATTTTGACATTCGTTCAGCTACGTTTCTCAACACGATGTTGACCGTCTGATCAAACTCCTTGTCCTTGATATCCCATGTTTTCAAGAGCCAGTATGATTGGACGAAGATGATACCAATGATGGATATACCCCCTAAAATGATCAGTTTGCGAATAGAATGATTTGGCATAATTGCAAATTTATTGTTTTTGCAGAATTATGTAAGCCATGGACGGGGTGAATGTGCACAGAATTACTACTTTTATGCCATGAAGCTTTCAAAATGTCTTTGTCTGAAAGGAAGGAAAGAGGGGGGCTATTCTGACGGCAGTCTGAAGATCTTATTTTTTCTAACCTTGTTTTTGGTGTTTTCCTGGCAGCTATCACCGGCTCAGGGGTCTAATCCGTTTGAAATCCAAACAAGGAAAACACCTGTAAAAACTGTACATACAGTTCAGCAGACTGGTCTAGATTCTTTATCCGGCACAGTGGAAGGAGAGACTAGAAATAAAAAAACGCTTTCAAAATCTGGTACGGTTTCTACCGGATTAAATCCGTTTGAGGTTGACCATATAATCATTCCACTTACCGTCAAGGAGAAAACAAAAGAAGTCATCAATCCTGCCCAAAATCAGACGGCTGCCCCTTTGCTTTGGCTCATGTTGTTTTCATGTGCACTTCTTGCTATCGCCATCAACTATCAAACCAAATATTTCAAGTCTATGTACCAATCGGTGTGGAATCTAAACAAGTTGATGCTCTTTCATAGGGAGGCAGTAGGGAAGATGAATCTGGCAGCACTTCTGTATTATGTAGTTTTTGCAGTTCAAGTAGCGTTGTTGATTGATTTTTCGGGGTATCTACCGGCCAGAGAAGATTATCTTCCATTTCTGGGGTTGTTGACACTTTTAGTAGGTGGCCTGTACCTGTTCAGGCATATTTTTTTGTTCATCTTTGGGCGGATCTTTATGGTATCAAGGGCCACTTCGCTATACAGTTTTACAATCATGGTTTTCAATATGTTTACAGGTATTCTATTGATTCCCTTCAATTTTCTGATAGGATTTGGACCTGAAAGCATTCAACCTGGGCTCATGCTTGTTGCCATTGGTTTGGTGAGTATCGTGTTGCTGATCAGATTTTTCAGGGGCTTGCTTTTCATTACAGAATTCTTACCCGATAGGTTTTTCCAAATAATTTTGTACTTTTGCACCTTGGAAATTGCTCCGGTCTTGATTTTGATAAAGTATGTCAATCAGGAGGGGCTGTATTTTTGATAAAATGCCTTATTTGTAAAACAGTTGTGTAAATGGCAAATAAAAGCACTGCGACACAGGCGGGTACTCAATATACTGAAAAGTACAATCCTGTGAAATCACTTTTAATTTCCCAGCCAAAGCCTGAAGACAAATCGCCATATTATGATTTGGAGCTGAAGTGGGGGTTAAAAATCGACTGGAGGCCATTTATTCAGGTGGAACCTGTGTCGGAAAAGGAATTTCGAAAGAACAGAATTAACCTGGGAGAATTTCCATGTGTCATCTTTGCGAGTAAAGGCGCGATTGACAATTTTTTCCGGCTTGCAGAAGAAACCCGATCTAGAATTTCGCAAGAGACGCGATATTTTTGTTTGACAGAGGCTATTGCCAATTATCTTCAGAAATTCATCTTATATAGAAAAAGGAAGGTGTTTGTCGGAAAACGAATCCCTGATGATCTGGCACATTATTTTACGAAATACAAGGCTGAAAAGTTTTTATTGCCATGCTCCAATCTGGGATCGACAGAAATTGTGAGCTACCTTGACAAACTCAGCATCAATCATACAGAGGTAATCATGTACAATACGGTATCTGCCGATTTATCGGACTTAAGTGACGTATACTATGATGTCCTGGCATTTTTCAGTCCGCAGGGAATCGAGTCTTTGTTTGAAAATTTCCCTGATTTTCAGCAAAATAACACTCGAATCGCAGTATTTGGAAATGCGACATGCAGGGCAGCAGAAGAGAAGGGCCTGTATGTCAATATCAAAGCTCCAACACCTGAAGCCCCTTCCATGACCAAAGCGCTGGAAAATTACATTGTCAAGTCCAACGGACCTAAATAACGCTTGGTCATATATACTGCCTTATGGATCATGCGCTGATACAACATCTGGAGAAGCGCTTTGCACAGTCTTTACCTGGTGTTGAAGCCCAGATTAAAATGGCTCCGCCCGGAAGGCACACCTCATCGCCTGATCAAGGATCTTACCATTTAGCATGTGTACTTGCCTTTCTGTTTCCAAAAAACAAACAGTGGCACATAAGTTTTATACATCGCACCAGTCATCATCCCAATGACAAGCATGCGGGCCAGATTAGTTTTCCCGGAGGGAAAATGTGCGACCTTGATCAGTCACTTCTTTCTTGCGCTTTGCGGGAAACACACGAAGAAATCGGCGTACCTGGAGATCATATTACCGTTTTGGGAGGTTTATCACCACTGTATATTCCAGTCAGTCAATTTTTGGTACATCCCTTTGTGGGGTATAGTCTGGAATATCCAGGTTTTCAGCTGCAAAAAGAGGAAGTGCAGCAGGTTTTAGAAGTGCCATTGGAACAACTTTTTCACCCCGGCACAAAAAAGAAAGGTGAGATTCAGATCAGTTATGGAGTAATGTCTGGGGTTCCTTATTACCAGGTGCATCAATTTCCACTTTGGGGAGCCACAGCTATGATAGTCAGTGAACTTGAACATATGATGGAAGGGCTGTTTCCCTTGTAAGGTCAGGGCAGCTTTATGGCCCTTTCAATGCCTGAAAATCCTACTTGGTATCTCCAAAATAATTATAGTATCTTTGCCATCTCAATCTTAATCAGGCATGCGACAGTTTAAAAGGTATCTGGTTACATCTGCACTGCCTTACGCAAATGGTCCTCTTCATATTGGCCACCTTGCAGGGGCGTATTTATCCGCAGATGTGTATGTGAGGTTTCAGAGGCTAATGAAAAAGGATATTGTCTTCATTTGCGGATCTGACGAGCATGGTGCTGCGATAACTATGAAAGCCATGAAGGAGGGGCTTCAGCCACAGCAGATTGTGGATCACTATCACGCCTTGTTTAAGGACACATTCCAAAAAATGGGTGTGTCGTTTGATATATATGACAGAACATCATCTCCCTTGCACCACCAGACTTCTCAGGAGTTTTTTTCCACGCTGTACAAGAAGGGTGAGTTTGTTGAAAAGGAATCCGAACAGTATTATGATGAAGAAGCTGGACAATTCCTGGCAGATCGATACATCATGGGTACCTGTCCAAAGTGTTCTCATGGTGAAGCATATGGTGATCAGTGCGAGAAATGTGGAAGTTCGCTGAATCCGACAGACTTAATTAATCCTGTATCCAAATTGTCTGGATCAAGGCCTGTCAAAAAACATACCACGCACTGGTATTTACCGCTTGATAAATATGAATCCTGGCTCAGGGAATGGATGGACACTGGAATGCTTGATGGTAAAGAGTTGCATGACCCTGCTGACTGGAAAAATCATGTGTTGGGGCAATGTAAATCCTGGCTTGACGGAGGCTTACAGCCCAGAGCAATGACACGCGATCTGGACTGGGGTGTAGATGTGCCCGCTGATATACCCGGGCATGAAGGGAAAAAGTTGTATGTCTGGATGGATGCACCAATCGGCTATATTTCTGCTACCCGCCAATGGGCAGCAGATCAGAAGAAAAAGTGGAAAACCTACTGGCAAGATGAGGATACGGCATTAATTCACTTTATTGGCAAAGACAATATCGTATTTCACTGCTTGATTTTTCCTGCCATTCTGAAGGCACATGGTGGATATATTTTGCCATACAATGTGCCTGCCAACCAGTTCATGAATCTTGAGGGAAAGAAAATTTCTACCTCCCGAAACTGGGCAGTATGGGTGCATGAATACCTTGAAGATTTGCCACAACGGCAGGATGAACTCAGGTATGCCATGATCAAGAATATGCCCGAGCAGAAAGACAGCGAATTTACCTGGAAAGGATTTCAGGAAGCAAACAACAACGAGCTTGTCAATAACTTTGCAAATTTTGTCAATCGCGTGCTCGTACTCACAGAAAAGTATTATGGTGGGAAAGTGCCAGCATTTGATGAATCTGAGGAAATCATTGGGCCGGACGACCAATATGAAGGAAGTTACCACGACAGTGAACTGCTGCGTTTATTTGATGATAGTCATGAATTGTGCGATGCCATACGGCGCTTTGATTTTCGGACAGGTTTAAAAACACTAATGGATATTTCGACCAAGGGCAATCAGATTCTGCAATTTAATGAACCTTGGAAAAATATCAAAGAACAACCGGAGTTGGTCAAAGTGGTGATGAACCTTTGCCTGCAGTATGTAGCAGCCCTAGGAGTTTTATGCCGGCCTTTTATGCCTTTTACTTCGGATAAAATCAGGCATCTACTCAATCAAAAGCCTATTGAAGAAAAAGGTGAACTTGAAAAGATGCTCAATGAACTGGCGGAAGGCAATTGTCTTTTGAAAAAAGGCCATAAAATTGGTACTCCTCAACATTTGTTCACACGAATTGATGACGCTACCATTGAAAAACAGATTGATAAACTTCACGCCACTTCGGTAACAGAAGGAGCTTCAGTGGCTTCAGACATCCAAATTGTGCCCATGAAAGAAGAAGTCAATTATGATGATTTTGCCAGGATGGATATCCGAACTGCCACTATTATCCATGCAGAAAAAGTTGAAAAAGCGGACAAACTCCTAAAACTTACACTTTCGCTGGGCTCTGAACAGCGCACAGTACTTTCCGGTATTGCGCAGCATTACTCACCAGAGGAAATCATCGGCCGACAGGTATGTTTGCTGGCCAATCTCGCTCCCAGGACTATGCGTGGGATTGAATCTCAGGGCATGATTCTCATGGCTGAAAACAGTGAAGGGAAACTTAGTTTTGTGAGTCCTGCACCAGGTTGGGAAAATGGTCAGTGTGTCAAATGATGTCTGCTGCAGAACAAATCCTTCGGAATCACGGTTTGCGGATTACGCAGTTTAGAATGGACACGGTACAACTGTTTCTATTGGCTGGAAAGGCATTGTCTTCTGCTGATGTAGAGGCATCATTGCGCGATTCCGACAGGATTACGTTATATCGGACTCTCAAAACTCTGGAAGACAAAGGCGTCATTCACAAGGCCATTGACGGTACTCAGGTGATCAAATACGCGTTGTGCGAATCGAGTTGTGATGAGCATCACCACCATGATAAGCACATTCATTTTCACTGTACACGCTGCGAAAATACTGTCTGCCTCGACCATGTCTTTGTTCCCGATGTCACATTACCTGCCGGCTTTGTAGCAACAGAAGCACATATGATTGTCAATGGTGTCTGCGAAAGTTGTAACAGAAGGATGCTGTTACCATGATGCACCTGGATAACTTTTCTGTAAATATTGCATCTCTGCAAGAATATACCCCAAGTGTTCGCTGTGAAAACCTTCTTTTCCCCCTTTTCTGGAATGCTGGCCTTCCGGTTTGATGAGGGTAGCCTCTGCCAGTACGGATTCCAGTTTTGAACTAGCGGCTTCATATACTTTGTTCAGGTCGGGCAATATACCTTCCTGAATTGCATGCTGCTCCGCTTCTGTCGGAGTAAACATTTCCATCCAGTATGGCCAGAATTTATTGACCGATCGCTGGATTTTCTGGTGGCTATCCTCTGTGCCATCACCAAGCCGAATGACCCAGTCACCCGAAAACGACAGATGGTAAGCTGCTTCTTTGACACTTTTTTTGGCAATGGCTGAAATTCTTTGATCAGAGGACGCTACCATGTGTTCCAGCAAGTGAAAATGGAAGCAGTCAAACAAGAACTGCCTTGCAATCGTATCACCCCAATGTCCGTTGGGTTGTTCTGTCAAAAGCACGTTTTTAAATTCTCTGGCATCCCGGAGCATCGGATAATCATCTTCGTGTTTTCCCTCGGTTTCGGCCAGGTATTGATAGTAATTTCTTGCTTCTCCAATCAGATCCAGCGCGATATTTGTCAAAGCGATGTCCTGTTCAAGTATGGGGCCATGGCCGCACCATTCGCCTAATCTTTGCCCCAGAATCATAAGGTTGTCAGCGAGAATCAAGATGCTTTGTCTGGTAAATTCCTGCATGTTACATATGTTTTAATGCATCCGGTAGGTCATAAAAAGTAGGATGGCGATAGATTTTATCCGAAGCAGGCTCAAACAAGGCATCCTTGTCTTCAGGGTCTGAAGCCGTGATGTGGCGTGCTTCTACAACCCAGATGCTCACACCTTCGTTGCGCCGCGTGTAAACATCGCGTGCATTTTGCATCGCCATGTGCGCATCGGCAGCGTGCAGGCTGCCCACATGCTTGTGGCTGAGTCCGTTTTTTGACCGGATAAAAACTTCAAAAAGGGGCCAGTCTTGCATAGTGTTGTATGTTTAGGTGAAAAATTTAAGGACAGTTGGCCGGAATACACAAAATTTTCCCGAGCTGGCTGACTTTCATTAAAAAGCAAGTGTTGTCGGGGCTCTGGATCACCAACCCTTTGGTGTCTCCTTCAATCATGCAATCGCCCGTGCCTATTTTTGTATATTCTCCAGGTAAAGTGCCCAGAGCCGTGGTTGTCAGAATGCCTGCATTTGTAATGCCGACTTTCCAGAAAGTACCGTTGGCCGATCGGAGAATCAAACCCGCCGTATTACTGTTGAGGTGCAGACTGCCATCTTTGACTTTTGTGCTTCCCGCAGCTGCAACTGCGCCGGTACTGATGGTTAGTACCCCGGCATCTGTCACCTGGATCCTGTATGATACACCTGCGGGATTTTTAATGATCAGTCCTCTTCCTGCATTCTCGATAACGAGAGATGTTGACTGTTTGACAAATGGGCTGTAATTTGATGGAAGGGCAATATTTACTGCAGCCAGTACATTGATTCTTCCAAAGCCAAAGGTATTGTTAGGTATCGTAGTGCCAGCAACACCTCCACATGTCTGGGGTGATGTCAGATTCAGAGCAGTTTGTTCGAGGATGTCTTCGATAATGGCCACAAATCCTTCAAGCGCCGGATTGGCTGATATTAGAAGTGCTATTGCACCGGCTACATGGGGTCCGGCCATGCTGGTTCCTGAATAAGTTCCAAACTGGTTTGTTCCCCTCACGCATGACCTTACGCTGACACCCGGTGCAGAGACGTTTGGCTTTAGTCTGTTTGAGCCATCCACGGTGACAGGACCTCGAGAACTGAAAGATGCAATAGCATCAGAACTATTGGTCGCCCCCACACTCAAAGAGCCTTCGAAAATGGCTGCGGGATCGGATACGGTGGAGCATACGGAACCGCTGTTGCCTGCAGAAACTACTACTACACAACCAGCAGTGCGAAGATTGTTGAGGGCTGTCTCCATAGTGCTGAAATTGGATGTATTACATCCCTCATCCGGTGGGCATCCCCAGGAATTATTGATGACATGCGGCATTTTAGCAGGGTCCCCCGCACCTCCCGCAACAGGATAGGGAGCCAAAAACCATTCAAAACACTCTACATATGTAGTAAGTGTACCCCAGCCGTTTTCCATATTGCGACAGCCAATCCAGACGGCTCCCGGAGCCACTCCAACCTGATTTCCTGCACCATCATCCCCCACCATCGTTCCCATTGTGTGAGTACCGTGGTTGTTATCATCGCAAGGAAAGGCGCTGTTGAATCCACAACTATTGGTGCCTGAACTGTTTGGATTATCCTGGTGAATCGCATCATGCCAGTTGTAGTCGTGGTTAGCCGCATTATTCACCCACCCTCTGTATTTCGGTTTTATCACAGGGTCGTCCCATTCATAACCTGTATCCTGACCCCCAATGGTAATATTTTGACCTGTAAATCCCAGCGCCCAAACCTGGGGCGCATTGATTTTTGAAACACCCCATTCAATAGCTCTTTCCGACCCCGGTATTCGATCGGTAGCATTGGGAAGCATCTTCATGGGGCTATCTTCGATCACCATTGCCACATCATCTCTTTCAGCCAGCTTCTCAATTGTTGCCGAGTCTGCTCGAAGTGAAAGCATATTGACAATATAATAACTTCTGAAGGACAACGATTGTGATGCCAACCAACGTTGAATTTCTTTTTGAGATATTGATGCTGTTTCCACCAGTAATTGATAGACAAACGAGGTTTTTTGTGTTTTCCCCCGCACGTTTTCTGCCTCAGAAAGATCGGCCTGCTCTTTCATGACTACCACTACTTCTTTTTTCTGGTTTTCTGGCAATCCGAGTAGCCTCGGGTCAATTTTTTGAGCTGCGACAACCATCAATCCGGTAACCAGCAATATAACCAAACTATAAACTACACGAAGTGTCATTGCGGATGTAGATTATGCGACTTGTGAGGAATTTCGCTGTTTTTGCTTTTCCGCATACGCCAGAGCAGCATCTCTGACCCAAGCTCCTTCCTCATGCGCCTGAACCCGCGCTGCAAGTCTCTCTTCATTGCAGGGACCATTGCCATTGACTACCCGCCAAAACTCTTCCCAGTCGATCACACCGAATTGGTAGTGACCTGTTACCTCGTTGTACTTCAGTTCAGGATCGGGAAATGTCACTCCCAAAATTTCAGCCTGAGGTACACTCATGTCTACAAATCTTTGCCGAAGTTCATCGTTTGACAAGCGCTTAATTTTCCATTTCATCGATTCGGCAGAATTTGGCGAATCAATGTCTGATGGACCGAACATCATCAAGGAAGGCCACCACCACCGATTGACCGCATCCTGCACCATCTTTTTTTGTGCATCTGTACCCTTCATCATGGTTAACAGGATGTCGTAACCCTGCCTTTGGTGGAAGGATTCTTCCTTGCATATCCTGACCATAGCCCTGGCGTAAGGTCCGTAAGAAGCCCGACATAGTGCCACCTGGTTCATGATGGCTGCGCCGTCTACCAGCCAGCCCACTGCTCCAATGTCTGCCCAGGTCAGGGTTGGATAGTTAAAAATACTTGAATATTTTGCTTTTCCAGTATGTAGCTGGTGCAGCAATTCATCTCTACCGGCGCCCAGAGTCTCAGCAGCTGAGTACAGATACAGGCCATGACCAGCCTCATCCTGTACTTTGGCAAGCAAGGCCAGTTTTCGTTTCAGGCTTGGTGCGCGTGTAATCCAGTTGCCCTCCGGGAGCATGCCTACAATTTCAGAATGCGCATGCTGGGAAATCTGACGGATCAAAGTCTTTCTGTATCCATCAGGCATCCAGTCTTTGGCTTCGATTTTTTCTTCATTGTCAATGCGTTGCTGAAAACGATCTTCCAGTGAAAGGGTATTTGTCATGTTTTTATCCATTTATTTTAGTATCTCCTCCTGCCTTTGGATCCCGTACATCACAAATTGCAACACTTCTTTTATAAGCTGCTCTTTAGGGAATTTTCTGACAGAAAAATATGAAAATTTTACAGTTTGTAATAGGATTCTGAAAATCATATCGGTATCCTTGAATAAAAAAACACCTGATTCCCGACCTTGTTCCAAAATTTGTTTAAAAGAAAACTCATACTGCTTTCTCTGGTCAACAAACAGATGCAACACATTTTCAGGTAAATGCCTCCATTCCTTATTAAAAACAGTCACACTTTCCGGGTAATCGTACGCCATATCAATATGTAAACGCAGAATCAACTGAAGTTGTACGACAGGTTTTTCCTCTGCCTGAAGTATTTCTCTCATTCCCGAAAGAAACCTGTGGGCACAGGTCATACAAATCTCGGTAAGCAGGTCCTCTTTTGATTTTATATGGCTGTAAATACTGGATACTTCCAGGCCGACACTGCCCGCAAGATGCCGCATAGAGGTGGCCGAATACCCTTTTTCAGTAAAAAGGGACGCCGCAGCACGCAGAATTTCTTCTTTACGGTTGAGAGACTTTACATCTGTCACGCCCATTGTTTACTTTTGATCAAAATCTATAAAAATCTGTTCACTTCGGGGGTGGGCCTGACACATGAGGACGTACCCAGCTTCCACTTCTTCAGGCTCTAAA
>JAJTEZ010000022.1 GCA_021298335.1 Saprospiraceae bacterium
GTGAGTACTGACACTCGTGTTAACAATATATTCATTGACGACAGGAATATTATTTGGCTTTCGACGGATAAAGGAATGATCGAAACAACAGGTGACGGCGAGAAATTTGTTGTCCACTTTGGCGGCACAGAATTTAAGGATGCAGTGAGTGACAGAAAAGGCCAGGTCTGGGCATGTAGCTCACAAAAGTTGTTTGAGGTAAAAAGTCAGGTGTCTTTTCCATTGCCGGTACTGGGAGCCGAAGTAAAGGACATAGCATATCTTGAAGGAAATATCTGGATCGGGACCAATCGGGGCTTATTCCAGTTTAACGTAAGTTCTGCCAAATTCAAGCAATTCGATGAAAAAAACTCAAAACTTGCGAGTGATATCATTCATTTTGTGCATGTAGACAAACGAAGGATTTTGTGGATAGGTACTGATAAAGGGTACGTGCGTATTGAGGAAAATGACTGGGACTTGTTTGATAAGAAAACACGGATGCTGGCAACATGTGAAAATAATGAAGGCCAGTGGATCATCAGCGACAATGATATGTTTCTGATCAGTCCGTTCAACCGACTGTATCCGGTACAGCTGGATCCGAGCCAGTACAAGGGAACGATCAATAATTTTGTTCTTGATTCCAAAGGTCGGATTTATATTGCCTCTGACATCCTGGTGAGGTATGACCCTTACACAGAAAAGATTGATAATTATACGGAAGATGCTGCTTCTTTGAGCAAGGCGGCTTTGAGTCTTGCCTGTGACAGGAACGATAACATCTGGATTGGAACAGCAGGCGCTGGTTTTTACAAGCTGTTGTTTGGGGACATTGCCAAGGAACAGCTGGCTGCATCCTGCCTGGTTGATGCGCAGGTGTTGTGCCACAACGGCAATAGCGGGGCAATCAAGGTCAACGTGACTGGAGGAAGTCGACCGTACAGCTACCGCTGGAACCGCCCGGGATTGTCAGGCAACGTGGTGAGTTCGCTAGGGGCTGGGTATTATGAGGTCACTGTGACAGATAAAAATCAGTTTACAAGTATAGCTTCGGTCGAATTGACTGCGCCTGGCCAGATTCAGATCGAGACGATATCGAATAACCGGGTAACAAATCCCGACAATCCGGATGGTTCGATTCTCGTGAAAGTGTCAGGGGGAATCAGTGGATATAAATACACCTGGTCCAACGGACAAACGACCGAACAGCTATCAGCTGCCAAAGCAGGTCAGTACAAGCTGGTTGTCAAAGACCGCAATGGCTGTATGCAGGAAGCCGTTTATAACGTAAAAAGAGAGAAATTTATTCCTGAACTTGAGATTACCAAAATCAAAGTAGGTCAAAAGCTTCGCATTAATGAATTGAATTTTCAGGCGGATAGCGTAGTGATTACACAGGAAAACTACGAAATCCTCGAAGAAGTGTTTGACTTTCTGAATGCACATCCCGGGGTGAGCGTTGAAATTGGCGGGCACACCAATACCATTCCCCCTCACGAATATTGTGACCGACTTTCCACCGCAAGAGCTCAGAAAGTAGCGGAGTTCCTGTATGAACGTGGCATTTTACGAGAGCGAATTTCGTATAAGGGATATGGAAAGAGGAAACCTCTGACTGATAGCACCACAGCCCAGGGCAGACAAAGAAACCAACGGGTGGAGATAAAGATCCTTGAGATTTAAAAAAAGCAGGTTACTGGATTTTACTGGTCGAATTCTGCCTGATCCAGGAATACTTCGATTTTGCTGGTCATGTGCTTTTTATCCGGCGCAAAAACCTGCCATAAGTAGAATCTGTTGCCTTTGATCATCATCCTTCCTTTGACAAATCTGTTTTGGTTGGTGAGAGTCATGCGGAACAAGATACCTGGAAATCCGTCATAGGATTGTTCGGCGTTGTAGACCAAGTTCCCATTTAACTGTTGCTGATGACTATTCAGCGTTTCACTCAGAAAAGAGCTGATCGCTTCCAAACTATCAGGAGAAAAGGTTCCCTCCGGATAATCCACCCACGACAGGAAGTAGATTTGGCCTGAACGATCAGTTGAATCGGTGCTTACCCAAGATACGTATTGAAGTTTTCCCACTACGGATTGGGTCTCCATTTCTCTCTTTGTCGCTGACTCCGGCATAATGACAGTACATCGACAATCAGGGATCACCTTCCTGCTCCATCCTTTTGGAAGTCCCTGCTGACCAAATAAAAGTACCGGCAGACATATGGCGTACAAAAACATCCAGAAAAATCTTATACACATATTATATAATATATATTTTATTGTTTTTCAATATATTAAAAAGAATGAGGGAATTAATAGAAAAAAAAAATAAAAATGTAATTCCTACATGAGTACAAACATACTTGATTCCACTTATCCGAGAGTAAAACATTTTATTCTAACCCTAAAATTTTAAGTTATGAAAACACATCTTGTAAAATTCAGTTTGATGCTGCTGGTATTCAGTGGTCTGAGTCTGGTGTCATGTAACAAAGACAATGACTCATTCAATGATGCTACTGTGGATGCCTATGCAGAAGAGGTAGTATTCAGAACACAAGAGTCGACAAATCTTGGTAGATTTGGATGCTATGAGCTTGTTTTTCCAGTGACGCTTTCTTTTCCTGATGGAAGCAATGCAGAGGTAAACTCCTACGAAGAAATGAAAGATGCATTGAAGACATGGAGACTTGACAATAAGAATGTCAGGACACGTCCGGTGATCGCTTTTCCTTATGATGTCGTAAATGAGGATGGAGAGGTGATTACAGTGGAAAATGAGGCAGACCAGAGAGAATTGCGTATTGCCTGTGGAAAGAATTTCTTCGGCAACAATGGACCTAAGGGGCACAATGACAGGCCAAAGCTGTGCTTTAAGCCCGTATTTCCTTTCAGTGTGAGCCTTCCTGATGGAAAAATTATCACGTTGAATTCCAGTGAAGACAGGAAAGTGTTGCATGAAGCTGTAAAGGCCTACATGAAAGAAAATCCTGGAAAAAGGATTCGCCCGGAATTTGTTTACCCAATCACTGTGGCATTAGAAGATGGCACCCTGGTGACGTTAAACAGCAAAGAAGAATTGAAAACACTGTTGGAATCCTGCAAATAAGCGCTGGATTTTTAGAAAAAAAAACGAAGGCCCCTTTTTAGGGGCTTTTGTGTTTAAAAAAAGTTGATTAATCGAGCTGTTCCGGATGGTTTGCGTTGGATTTGCCAAACTCATCACCATAAATTCGGGTCAGGATGAGAAAGACGGACAACAACAAAGGTCCAAAGATGACTCCAATAAATCCGAACATGTTGATTCCAATAACTACTCCGAACAAGGTGATCAGGGGGTGGACATCAGCCAGTTTTTTCTGAACAAGGAAGCGTGCAATGTTGTCCACTGCCCCAATAACAATAAAGCCCCACAACCCTACCCCAATGCCTTCCCAGGATTCACCAACAGCAAACTGGTAGATTGCCAGAGGAAGATATACAGCCAGGGTGCCGATGATTGGCAAAACTGAGCTTATGGCAGTGAGTACTCCCATCAAAATATATTCATCCACCCCAAATATCCAGTATCCAAGTGTTGCTGCAAGGCCCTGAATCAAGGCGACGATAGGAATGCCCAATGCATTTGAGTACACCAAGCCACGAATATCCCTGATGACAGTTGTCACATTCCCGGATTTGAGAGGAAGATTTTTCCTCAGCCAGCGTTGTAGCTCACGGGTCTGGACAAGCATGAAATACAGTATAAGATACGTAAAAAAGATATTGGCTATAGCAGATACTGTACCGCCCAGTGTGGACTGGGCCATCGGCAGCACCTGGCCATTGATTTTTTCAATATTTTCAGTATTCAGGATATCGATGCCGAAATTGGTGAGTAGATACTGGTGGATTTCATCGATGATATGCCTTAATAACTCCGGATTTTCCAGAAGAGGTGTCAGCTTTTCAACAGCCACACCCACCATGTACGCGATAGGAATAACCATAATGACCAAAGAAACCACCATAAGGAAGAGCGCTGCCAGGGACGGCCACCATCTTTTTACCACCATCAGGTACTTCATGGGGTACAGTAAAATCACATACAATGCGACGGAACCCAGGAAAGCACTGACCATGAAATATAATTCTTTAAAAATGATGCCTCCCAGAAAGATGAGTACAGACAAAAAGAATAGTTGCCGGATGGTATTGGGGTGAATCTGCGTTCCTATACCGGGTTTTCGGTGTACCATAGCTGCGTTTTGTAACAAATTTACTAAAATTAGCGTAAACAGTTGCAACTAACTGTCACTTCATACCGAGCGACTTGCTATGGAATGGGCAGGAAGCCTGTGTTTTTTGATTTTTTGTAAAAAAAGAATCCTGGTAGTAAAAGTTGGGACCTAGTACCTGATTGTCATACTCTTTATGAAAAACCGGCGTAGCGGAACCACTCATAGGAGGAACAATCCAGGCCCAGTCGGCATTGATCCTTCTGCCTTTGGCTTGTTCAGTAGTCTCAAACTGCGTAAATTGAAAAGCTGCATCGTGGTGATTGCTAATTTTGATACCTGCCTCCCGAAAAGAGTGCAAGACAGCCCTGTTTATTTCCAATAGTGCCTGATCTCTCCAAAGTGACCAGTTGGATGATGTATCGAGGTTCATTCGTTGAGCTACTCTAGGAAGGAGGTTATATCTTTCCGCGTCACAAAGATTCCTGCTGCCTATTTCGGTACCCATATACCAGCCATTAAAGGGAGCAGCGGTGTATTGAATTCCGCCGATTTCCAGAAGCATGTCTGAAATTACGGGCAGTGCATACCAGAACAGCTGAAGGTCACTAAACCAATCAAATTCTGGATGTTGCAAAGGAACGATCATTTTTTCCGGCAATTGCGGAAGCTGAAAACATATTTCTTCTCCTGGCCATTGAATTGCCACCGGAAGGATGTCAAAGGCTGATTTTGAAAATTCAACACGCTGTTTTTCAAACCATTGGGTTTCGTAAATTTTCGACGGATCACCAATGACAGAGAGGTCCTTTTGCAAATGACCTGCAAAGGAAATGAGTTGTTTGTTTAGAATCCTGGGACCGATTTCCTCTCCTGGCATTTGTTGTCTGAAAATTGTGATAACAGAGCGAATGTCGCCATCGTTGAGTCCAACTTGCAGATGGTGCTTCAGGCATTCAAAAGCATCACGAGAGTTGTTAACATGCCTTGCATCGAAGACTTTCAAGGATTTCCAGAAAAGCCTGCCGATACATCGGTTGCTGTTACGCCATGCCATGCGTGCTCCATGAACGAGTTCGTCGGCTGTGTGAAGATAAGTTCCAGTTTCTTCTATGTCAGATTTTACCTGACTCCATCTTTCTGAAAAGTTTTCAGGCTGCTCAATTTCATTATAATAGGCCTTTAGAAACCCTTCAGCACTGGACAGAATTGTCGATTTATCTAGCAGCATATTCAATTGAATGTCCACTGAAACAATATTATTTTTTACTAGTTTAAAAAAGCATCCTTTTTATTTTAGGCAATCATGGAAAGGTTGATGCGCTTTCTTGACACTTCTACCCCTATGATGGTCACCATGACTTCTTGTCCAAGTGCAAGTATTTCGGCGGGTGAAGAGATATATTTTGTGGTAATTTGAGAAATGTGTAGGAGGCCATCTTGTTTGACGCCAATATCCACGAAAGCGCCGAAGTTGGTCAGATTGGTCACGATGCCCGGAACGCGCATACCCTCTTTCACATCCTGAATGGTTTGTATATACGCATCAAAGCTAAACTTTTTCGCTTCTCCCCTTGGGTCCAGACCGGGCTTGTCGAGTTCTTTCATGATATCTGACAATGTGGGCATGCCGATATGTTCAGTGACGTAATTTTGGAGGGGAGTTTTGTGTCGAATATCTTTCTGGCTGATAAAATCGGCTACAGTGAGGCCTGCATCTTTTGCCATTTTACGCACCAGGGAGTAGGATTCCGGGTGTACACCGGTATTGTCCAATGGATTTTCGCCGTGTGGAATGCGCAAAAATCCTGCAGCCTGTTCAAACGCTTTTTCTCCGAGGCGCGGTACTTTTTTCAACTGATCAATTGCTGTAAAATCACCTTGACTCCTTCTAAATTCGACAATATTTTTTGCAATTGCCGGCCCAAGTCCTGCGATGTATGTCAGAATGTGTCTGGAAGCGGTATTTAGGTTTACCCCGACCTTATTGACACAGCTTACCACTGTCTGATCCAGGGCATCTTTCAGTTTTCCCTGATGAACATCGTGCTGATACTGCCCTACTCCGATAGATTTAGCGTCGATTTTGACAAGTTCTGCCAATGGGTCCATCAACCTTCTGCCGATCGACACGGCGCCTCTTACGGTCACATCTTTATCAGGGAATTCCTCGCGCGCCACTTCAGAAGCTGAATATATGGAGGCACCGCTTTCATTGACCATGTAAATGTCAGTTTTTTGATCAAACTGAATTGTTTCTACAAAGGACTGTGTTTCGCGGGAAGCGGTGCCATTTCCAATGGCAATGGCCGAGGCCTGGTGTTTCGATGCGAGATGACGAATTGTTTGGCGCGACTGTTCCAGCTGATTCTGGGGCATATGTGGAAAAATCGTTGTATTCTCCACCAGGTCCCCATTGGCATCCAGGCATACGACTTTACAGCCTGTACGGTAACCGGGGTCAATAGCAAGAACTGGCTTTTGTCCCAGAGGAGCTGCAAGAAGAAGCTGGCGAAGGTTTTCAGCAAAGACCCGAATGGCCTCTTCGTCGGCCTTTTCTTTAAACTCATTAAACACCTGCGTTTCGACAGAAGGAAAAATCAATCGCTTAAAACTATCTGTGATTGCCTGTTCAATCTGGTCGGCTGCTTCGCCATTAGAGCGGATAAATTTCTTATCGATCATTTGTAATGCCCGTTCTTCATCAATGATGAGGTTGAGCTTGAGTAACTCTTCCTGTTCTCCTCGCAACATTGCCAAAAACCTGTGAGAAGGGCAACGGTGCAGTGGTTCCTGGAAATCATAATAATCCTGGTATTTGGCTGCTTCCTCCTTTTTTTTGGGGACAACTGCAGAGTGGATGGCAGCAAATTTGCGACACGTCTGTCGAAGTCGTTCCCTTGTGTCCTGATCTTCTCCGATCCATTCTGCAATGATATCCCGTGCGCCCTGTAATGCTGCAGACTCCGAAGTCACCTGGTCATTCAGAAAACGGGCTGCAGCATCTGAGATGTCGTGTCCACGTTGACTCATAATGAGTTTTGCCAATGGCTCAAGTCCCAGCTCTCTTGCGATGTCAGCTCTGGTTTTCCGTTTCTTTTTGTAAGGCAGGTATAGATCTTCCAGTTCGTGGGAGTCATATGTTGCCAGAATTTTATTTTTCAGTTCTGGAGTTAGCTTGCCTTGTTCTTCGATGGATTCCAGGATTGCTTTTCTGCGTTCTTCGAGTTCGCGGAATTTTTTGCAATATTTTTGAATATCAGCCACCTGAACTTCATCCAGACTTCCTGTTCTTTCTTTACGGTATCTGGCGATAAAGGGTATTGTGGCACCGTCATCAAGGAGGCCGATGGTATTTCGGACGGAGCCTTCAAGGATGCCCAGATTGAGGGCAATTAATTCAATATGTTTCTTGTGGAGTGTCATTCTTCTGAATTACATGGGATCATTTTCCCTGTTTGATTGTTGTATCACAAAAAAGCAAATGTATGGATTTTAAAGGATTTGCCCCGGGGAATTCAATTTGGTTTGTGCAGAAAGCTGTATTTTTATCAGGGAATCAGAATCTCAAAATAAGATTAAAGCTGAGTCATTCCTTCGCATGCAATGAGCATGAGATGGCCACACAAACAACGATGATTATTTCTCATGCGAATTCCATATGGTGTTAATAACCAGTCACTGAGAGTGTGGCGAAGTAAAAACAAACAAATGAAGAGGTCGATTTGTATCAGTATTTTTGTTTTGGCTGCTATGTGCTTCGCGGTACAAATCAGTGCCACGCACAATCGCGCCGGTGAAATCACCTATAGGCAAACGGGACCGACCGCGATTGAAATGACAATCATAACCTACACAAAAGCTTCGAGTACAGCGGCCGACAGAGATAGCCTGGAAGTGTTCTGGGGTGATGGGTCAAAACAATTTGTCTTGAGAGACAATAACAGAACAAGGTTTGAAGCCAACGATATAAAAATCAACTATTATATTGCCAGTCATACGTATCCGGGGGTGGCGACTTATACGATTGCTTTTCAGGACCCTAACCGCGTAGGGGGCATTCTCAATGTGAACTATCCGAATTCCATAGATATACCGTTCTTTTTATCGACCACTTTTACGCTTCTGGACCAACAGTTTCAAGGATTCAACAACTCAGCCATTTTATTGCAAGCTCCGATTGATATTGGATGCGTAAACAAACTGTTTGTGCACAATCCAAACGGATATGACATTGACGGAGACAGTCTGGCATATGAGCTTGCGGCTCCGTTGCAGGCTTTGAATTCGCCTGTTCCCGGCTATAAATTGCCCGACCAGATTGGCGCTTCAAGTGGAAATGTTTTAACTATCAATGCTGTCACCGGAGAAGTGAGGTGGAATGCCCCGAGGTTGCAGGGCGAATACAATATTGCCATCAGGATCAAGGAGTTTCGGAATGGAAAACTCATAAACGTGATTTTCAGGGACATGCAGATATTAATAAAGGCATGTGAAAATGAGCCCCCTTTGATTGATGCGCCGGAGGAGATTTGTGTCATCGCGGGAGAGAAAATTGAAATCCCCATTTGGGTAAATGATGTGAATGCTTCCCAGAAAGTAAAACTTACGGCGACGGGAGGTCCGTTCAATCTGACTGGGAGTGCTTTGCTTACAGGGCCAAAAATTTTTACGAAGGTTCCTTTTCAGGCAAAAATAGAATGGCAAACAGATTGCAATCATATCTCGGACCAGTATTACCAGGTGGTATTGCGTGCCGTTGACAATTATAATCCGGATTCTACCGGATTGGCTATTTTGAAAACAATCCGCATTAAGGTGGTTGGTCCGGCGCCTCAAAACCTGACATCACGCACAGAAGGAGACGCTATAAAACTTCAATGGAATCAACCTTACGACTGTGAGAACACCCGGAATGATTATTTTCAGGGTTTTTCGGTCTGGCGGAAGGAGGCGAGTTCGAATTTCGCCCCTGATACTTGCAATCCCGGACTTACCGGATCTCCTTATATAAAAATCGTTTTCAGGACACAACAGCAGGAAGGCAATTCATTTGTGTGGGTTGATACTACTGTCATGAGAGGTGTGACATATTGTTACCGTGTACAGGCAGAATTTGCCCGGCTCACTGCAACAGGCAATCCATTCAACAGGGTGGAAAGTTTAGCTTCCAATGAAAGCTGCCAAATTCTGATGCGGGATATCCCCTTATTGACAAAAGCTTCGGTTGAATCAACGTCAGTGGGTGAGGGCAGGATCTTAGTTCGATGGACGCGCCCCTTACCCGAAGAACTCGATACAATCAGAAATCCGGGCCCATACACATGTGAATTGTGGCGACAAAGTGGAAGTTCCTCCGCCACACTTGTATCCAAAACGACATCTATCACATTTGCAGGTTGGAAGGATACTTTTTTTCTTGACCAAAACATAAATACAGTAAGAGAGCAATTTACTTATTCTCTGAATTTTTTTGCCGGAGGGATGGAAGCGGTAGAGAATCCTTCCGCCAGTTCTATATTTCTGAAGGTGATGCCTTCCGACCAAAAGAACTTGCTGACATGGAGTTCCAAAACGCCCTGGTTCAATACTTCCTATGATATTTTCCGACTGACCGGAGCAGGAGCTCAGATTTTTCTGCATACTACCAAAGATACGAGCTGGGTTCACGACCAACTTAGCAATGATAGTGTGTATTGCTATGTAATAAAATCTGTAGGTTCTTATTCCATTCCACTGATTGAAGATCCAATACTCAACTGGTCCCAATCAGTTTGCCAGTCGCCGGAAGACAATGTCCCGCCCTGCCCTCCACTTCTGGAAGTGAGCAATGTGTGTGATCAGTTGCAGGGAATCATCCCTGAGAGCGAGTTGTTTAATACACTGAAATGGAATGACCCTGTTGCTGTGTGTGGTGAGCGGGCAAAAGATGTGTCGAAGTTCGGGATTTATTATGCGGAAACAAAGGGTACTGAACTGGAGAAAATTGCTGAACAGGAGAAAGGTGCAGGCAGTTTGTTTATTCATTTTCCCGTTAACGGTTTGCTTGGGTGTTATGCGATCACAGCCATTGATAGTCTGGGCAACGAAAGTGAGCGAAGCAGTATTGTTTGTGTTGACAATTGCCCATTTTATGAATTGCCAAATACGTTTACTCCAAATGGGGATGGGTATAATGATAAATTTAAACCTAGGATCAATCTGTTCATTCAGGAAATTGAATTACTTGTTTACAACAATTGGGGAAATCTTGTGTTTTCCACGCGTGACCCTGCCATCAACTGGGATGGGTTGAGTGAAAGCGGAAAGGAAGTTTCACCGGGCACATATTATTATACTTGCAGGGTTTTTGAACGGAGGGTAACGGGCATTACTGAATCCCGTAAGTCCCTGAATGGTTTTATTCACTTAGTAAAATAAGAATGTTTAGCGGAATAGTAGAATGTACCGGGGTTGTCAGTGATATACAGGAAAAAGGGAGCAGCAGAGTAATTACAATCGAATCTCCCTTCAGCAAAGAGGCGTATATTGATCAAAGTATTGCGCATGATGGGGTTTGCCTGACTGTCGTCTCCTGTAATGACACTCATCATATCGTCGAGGCGGTTTTTGAAACCCTTCAGAAAACAAACCTATCGTCCTGGCTTCCCGGTAAAAATGTGAATCTGGAGCGATCTGTCACAGCAGGAGGGAGAATGGATGGGCATTTTGTGCAAGGACACGTAGATTGTGTGGCTGAGCTTTGTGCAATTGACGATATACAAGGCAGTTGGTATTTCCATTTTGAGGTCAGTGCGGAACTTCAATCCTTTATGGTAGAAAAAGGTTCTATTTGCTTAAATGGTGTGAGTCTTACTCTGGCTGATGTAAAAAATGGTGCATTTACAGTAGCCATTATTCCTTACACCTATGAACATACGACTTTCAAACATTTGAAGCCGGGAGAAAAGGTCAACGTTGAATTTGATATTCTTGGCAAATACATTGTTCAATACCTAACAAACCTGAAGCTTGGTTAATTTTATAAATGCGAATGAAATGTTTCAAAAATTCAAAAATATGAGACTTCAAACCACACATATTGCCATATTATTTGGAGTTCTTGTGATTGGTTTATCCAATTCTGCCCTGCACCCTACCAGTGGAAATGGTGGATATACAGGTGCTCCTGGAGACGCTTCCTGCGGTAACTGCCACACCGGCAACAATACCAATCTGGATGGTGACATTACGATTGATGGATTGCCGGCAACGATTGAAACTGGGGAGACGTACACATTGACTGTCACAATTACCAATCCCAACGGAAATGCTGTCAAGGCAGGTTTTCAAATGGTTGCCCTAACAGGCACAAACACAAATGCAGGTACGATGTCAAATCCATCTCAGAATACACAAATCAGGGTAGCTGGAGGGAAAAATTATTTTGGCCATTCACCTGCCCAAAACTTTCCGGGATCAAATGTCTTGAGTTTTGATGTAAACTGGACGGCCCCAGCAAGTGCAGGAAGCGTGCCATTAATTAAATTTTATGCCTGCACTGTAATTGCAAATGGTGCAAATGGTAATCAAAATGACATGGTGGAGTTCACGAATCTGCAGATACCTATTCAAAGTGCTGCTAGCCCCCTTTCCTTAGACATTACCAGTGTTGAGGGAGTCAGTTGTTTTGGTTTCGCTAACGGAAGTGCCACGGCAAATGCCACAGGAGGTAGTCCACCCTACTCATTTTCGTGGAACAATGGTGTGAATACGCAAGTCAATAATTTTCTCCCTGCAGGCTCTGCGACCGTTACTGTCACTGACCAAAGCGGCAATAGCTTGAGCGCCTCGACTTCAATACCCACACCTCCAGCTCTCACCAGCACAACGACGGGTTCCAATATTTGTCTAAATGCAGAAAACGGAACAACAAGTATTACAGCTAACGGGGGGACAGGAACAAAAACGTATATCTGGTCGAATGGCATGACAGGAGCTTCTATAACCGGTTTGTCGAGTGGAATATATACAGTGACTGTAGAGGATGCAAATGGATGTACATCAACCAATTCAGCGGTGGTAGGTGTCATTCCAAATCCGGTTTTCACTGGTGTTGTAATACCTGTCAACTGCCACAATACGGCGACAGGTGCCGTGAATATTACTCTGCAGGGTTCACCCGCGGGTGTCAGTTATGCTTGGTCTAACGGCGCTACGACAGCCCAGATCAGCCAACTGAATGCCGGAAATTATCAGGTAACCGTCACCAATGCCGCGGGATGTTTTTCTACAGCATCCTATGTTGTGAGCCAGCCTTCTCCTTTGGCGGGTATAACAGGCATCAGTCAGGGAATTTCTTGTTTTGGAGGAAATACCGGAATCTTGAATGTTTCATCATCCGGCGGTTCGTCCCCATACTTATTTGTCTGGTCGAATGGAAGTTCGGGTTCAGGGCTGACCCATCAGGTCAGTCAACTAACAGCAGGCAGTTATCAGGTAACCATTACTGATCAGAATGGGTGCAGTGCAGTACTTGCACAGAATTTAGGGCAACCCGATCTGCTCACCACACAATTGACCGATGCCGATACGATTGTATGCCAGGGAGAGAGTAGTGCTTATGTATCAGCATTGGCTGTGGGAGGCACACTACCCTACCAGTACTCCTGGAGCAATGGTGCTACCACAAGTAGCATTGAAGGTCTTGCTGCTGGAAATTATACACTGACTGTATTGGATGCAAACCAGTGCAGCCGGGTATCTACAGTTAGCATCACAACATCGTTACTGCAGATAGATAGCATCCTTGTTGTACAGCCAACGAGTGATGAATCTACTGATGGCTTACTTGAAGCTTGGTTTTCAGGGATGCCTCCAGTTCAATTTTCCTGGTTTAAGGATGGAGTTTTCATTGATGCTGACTCGATTATTGAGAATGCGGGCATTGGCACTTATCAATTGTCGATTACGGATTCTTCAGATTGCGTCATCGTGTCTGATAGTATTGTGCTTTCTGCCCCGAGTGCTGTGCAGCAGTATTCCCAGGATGAATTTGGTGTTTTTCCTGTACCGGCGACCCATACTGTGTGGGTAAAATATCCGGCGGATTTTGTTATTGAAGGTCTGGATATTTTTCATTTGACTGGGCTCAAATGCACGATTCAGGACTATATTCAGGAAAAACCGGGTCTGCTTCAGATTTCTTTGAATGGCTTTTTACCGGGGTCGTATGTGTTAAAATTGGTAGAAAAAGACGGCAGTAGCTGGTCTGGGCGAATGAGTATTGTTGCGGAATAACCACTTTTTAAGTATCTTTGCGTTTTTTTTCATAAAATATTATTTCAAATGACAAATAAAATCTCGACTTACTGTGTTTTTGCACTGCTGTTGGTTGGTTTGGTTTCGTGTAAAAACGAAGCTGGTAGTGCTGAGGCAGAACAAACACCGAAGAATGATGTGGCTGCATTGGAAGGTACTGGAGCGGCAGATGTTTCGACGACCCACAAGCTTGACCCTACTCAAATCGTGCAGGAGGGGAATGTAGCATTTAACTTTAAGTCGCAGAAATCTATGGATGTGTATCTCGATTGGCCTCAGACTGAAGAAATCAATTTTGAAGAAAATGAGGTTTACGCAGTATTTGCGGATAAGACCATCAAGGAGACATCGTTTAAAGTTGAAAAAATCGATATGAAAGCGGAGTATCCACTCTTAAAGGTTACATCGGTCATTTCAACGAAGAATGTATCTGAATACAGGCCATTTATTGTCATTACTGTTCCCAAGAAAGACTTAAAAAATATGCCTGAAATTAGGCTTGACGGTTCCGTCATCCCTGTTTTTGGTATGGAATAAATCTAACAAATAACAATTTGGGAAGGCCATCAGTGTACTAAAAACCTGATGGCTTTTTCATTTTTTGTATTTTGCCCGTAACAAACGAAAAAGTAAACTCCCGCTTTCAGATTTGTGGGGAGGTAAACTTCTTCCATTTGGTTTAAGATAGTCCCACTCCAGATAATTCTCCCGCAATGATCTGCCACATAAGCCAGCCGTTGATTTCCTGATTCATTGAAAATGGTCAGTGGTTCTGTGAGTGCGATGAGATTTGAACGAAGCCGAACGTCTGATGTGATATTTGTGGAGTTGGTTTTGCTTGGCTGCGGGTATCCTATCTGTTGCAGATCGAAAGACTGGATTCCCCGGCCGAAGGTTCCTGCGATGATTTGATTTGTAGCCGGGTTGTATTCCACATCATAGACGGTGAGCAACGGCATATTATTGCCAATTCGTTTCCATTCCTTTCCGGCACTTGAGGTAAAATAGACGCCTACATCAGTTGCAACAGCCACATTCGCATTTATCACATCTGAATCCGGGGGCAGAGGAAGAATGTTGTTTACCGCAGCCCTGGGCAAGTTCCCCTGAATACTTCGCCACGTTTTCCCATTGTCAACTGATTCAAAAATATAAGGGGTGAAGTCATTGTCTTTATATCCGGTATAGCTCACATAGATAGATCCGCTAGGTGAAAATGAACAGGAAGAAACGTATTTTTTAGGTAAGTTGAGGGAAATTTTAGTCCAAGTGGCGCCGCCATCCTGGGAAAGCCAGACCAGACCATCGCTGGTACCAACCAATAGGTGGTTTTCATAATCATAAGATTGATCGATAGTGCTGATATTGTGGCGGAGAAAATCGGAGCTAGGGTCTGTGAGATCCGGGCTGATTGCTTTATAATCCACGTCCGCGCCTGTAGTACTTTTATACAATTTATTTGTTCCTGCGAACATCACATCCGGATTGTGTCGACTCATCATGTAAGGCATATCCCAGTTTCGGGGATCAGATGCTTGAATTCCAAAGGTAGCGCCAGTGTACGTGCTGCCGCCATTAGTCGTCACGGCGATCCCTCCGTTTTGGGTCTCCACATAAAATAAAGCTGAATCTTTCGGGTGAAACACCATTTGAAAGCCGTCTCCTCCATAAATTCTTGGCCAGTCGTTGATGATGGACGCATTTCCTCCTGACGAACCATTATCCTGGGCTCCTCCGAAGTGAACATCAGGCGAATGAGGATTATAGGCTACCCGGTAAAACTGTGTGGTAGGAATATTTTCAATATCTGTCCACTTTTCACTGCCAATGTCTGAAGAATATGCTCCACCGTCCGTGGTGAGGTACATTTTATTTTCGACAAAAATCAAATCGTGCTTGTCAGCATGCACTTCATAAGACCACCACGGCGGGCCGGCAGATTTCCATGAAGTACCTCCATCTTTGGACCTGAAGATATCTACGGCGAGTAAAAACACGTCATTCGGGTCAGTAGGATTGACTCTGATTTTACCAAAATACCAACCGAAGCCTGCATATACATTTTCTCCAAGGCCGTCTGCCTGGCTAATAGGAAGCGATCGCCAGTTATTACCGGCATCATCCGTGCGGAAGATGCCTTTTAGATTCAGCGAAGATGGATGGGTATAACAAGCGTAAAGAATATTTGGGTTTGAGCGAGAGATGTCAATACCAATTCTACTTGAGGCATCCATTGGCAGACCGCCGGAAAGGATTTTCCATGAATTTCCTCCATCGATGCTTTTATAAATCCGTGCATCGGGGCCAGCTACTACAGACACTTTATTGTTGCGAATTCTGTTCCACGACGCAGCATAAATGATTTGGTCATTCTCAGGATGAATGGCCACATCGCAAATCCCTGTAGAATCATTGATCAATAAAATCTGCTTCCATGAATCCCCTCCATCGGTACTTTTATACAAGCCTTTGTGCGTATTTTTTTCAAATGGCAATCCCATAGCTCCGACATAGATTGTCCCCGGATTCTGGTTTGACACCCGAATTTGCGAAATCACTCTGGTGGGCTGTAAACCGCTTTGCTTCCATGTCTTTCCTCCGTCCACTGATTTGTATAAGCCATTCCCAATAAAAGGATAGCCTGAAATGTTTGGATCTCCAGTGCCTGCGTAAACAATCTGGGGATTGGAAGGATCAAAAACAACGTCGCCAACAGAGAGGCTGAGTTGTTGATCAAATACTGGTTCCCAAAGTTTTCCTCCATCCATTGTTAAGAAAAGTCCTCCTTCGGAAAAACCGATCAGCATATGGTCTGGATTCTTTGGATTGACAGCGATAGCATTGGCGCGAGCACCTATATTACCGGGACCTTCGACTACCCAATCCCCTGAAGTCCGGTTTGCCGTACTTTTACTGTATTCAAGGGCCTGTTGCATAGCCTTCAAATATGCGGCAATCGAGAAACTACCAACTGGGTACTGTTTTTGTAAAAAGAATTCTTCTGAAGGATCTAACTTTTCTGTTGATGGCTGATCTGCATTCTCCAGGAATTGCGGACCATGACTTTTCCAGAGCAGACAAGCTGCAGTAAGGATGGTAACAAGTACAACGTAACTCTTCATTCCAGTGCTTTTAATAAGGTATGCACAAAAATACGGTTTCTTAAACAAAAAGGGATGGCAGCCTGTGCAGGTACCATCCCTTTTTTGTATTTGATATCAACTCTGCGATCAGGAGCGATCGGCAGCAAGCTCCACTTCGAGGTCGCGGAACTTTCTTAACCCTGTTCCTGCCGGAATATTTTTGCCCACGATGACATTTTCCTTTAAGCCGGAAAGAGAATCTTTTTTCGCAGAAATGGCTGCAGTACTTAGTACCTTTGTTGTTTCCTGGAAAGAGGCTGCAGAAATCCAGCTTTCTACACCAAGCGAAGCTCTGGTAATTCCTTGCAGGATGACAGAAGAAGTGGCTGGAACAGCATCACGAACCTCTACGATTTTCTTATCATTGCGCTTCAGATTGGAATTCTCCTCTCTAAGCTGTCTGATAGATACGATCTGACCTGGCTTCAATACAGCCGAATCTCCTGGTTCTGTGACGACCTTCTTATCAAAAATCCAGTCGTTCTGCTCATTGAATTCATGTCTGTCTACAGCTTCACCTTCCAGGAAAGTGGTATCTCCCGGGTCTATGATGTCAACGCGGCGCATCATTTGTCGTACGATGACTTCAATGTGTTTATCATTGATAGAAATACCCTGAGAGCGATATACTTCCTGTACACCATTTACAAGATAGGACTGCACGGCAAATGGACCTTTGATGTTGAGGATATCGAGTGGAGCTACAGCCCCATCAGACAACTGCATACCTGCCCGAACGAAATCTCCCTCCTGTACCAGAAGGTGCTTGGACAAGCCAACGAGATACTTTCGTCGCTGGCCTGTTTTTTCGTCGTCGATAAATATTTCTCTGTTACCCCTTTTGATTTTACCATAGACAACAATACCGTCAATTTCGGCTGTGATCGCAGGGTTAGAAGGATTCCTTGCCTCGAAGAGTTCAGTTACTCGTGGAAGACCACCCGTGATATCCTAAATTTTACCCACCTGATGGAGATACAATCTTAATGACCGGGATCTTCTTTTTATTTTTTGCTTCAATAATGACTTTCTCGGCATAGCCTGTTTGGTCATCTCTTTCCACACGATAGGTCATACCTTCTTCAATGTCTTCGAACTGTGCAATACCACCAAATTCAGAGATAATGAGGTTATTGAAAGGATCCCATTCGCAAATCGTCTGGCCTTTGGACACTTTTTGCTTGTCTTTTACCAGCAGCGTTGATCCATAAGGGATAAAGTATGAGTTGTATACTTTTTTTGTATCTGGATCCATCACTCTGATTTCACCTGATCTGGAAAGGACGATCTGAGATACTGTGCCACCATCATTTTGCTCGGTGGTTTTGATACTATCGAATTCGATTACTCCATCAAACTTGGTGGTAATTTCAGATTCTGTTTTTGATACAGAAGCGATACCACCCACGTGGAAAGTACGGAGTGTCAACTGAGTTCCAGGTTCGCCGATAGACTGAGCTGCAATAATACCTACAGCGTCTCCGGTTTCCACACGTCGACCAGTGGCAAGATTTTTACCGTAGCATTTTGCACAAACGCCCACCTTTGTTTCGCAGGTGAGTACGCTTCTGATGGTTACCATTTCCACACCTGAATTTTCGATATTCTCTGCAATTTCAGGAGAGATATATTCACCGGCACCAACAAGCACTGTATCGGATATTGGATCTGTGACATCGTATAATGAATACCTACCGATAATTCGTGAAGAAAGGGTTTCAATCACGTTTTCGTTATCTTTTAAGGCTTCGGTATCAATGCCCCGGAGAGTATTACAATCTTCTTCTGTGATGATTACGTCCTGAGCCACATCTACGAGTCGTCGTGTGAGGTAACCCGCATCAGCTGTTTTTAATGCCGTATCGGCCAGACCTTTTCTAGCACCGTGTGTCGAGATAAAGTATTCCAATACTGAGAGGCCTTCCAGGAAGTTGGCAAGGATTGGGTTTTCGATAATTGCGCCGCCTGTATCTCCAGACTTTCTTGGCTTTGCCATCAGTCCCCTTAATCCACACAACTGTTTGATCTGCTGTTTTGAACCCCGGGCACCTGAGTCGAGCATCATAAACACGGAATTAAATCCTTGCTTATGCTGAGCGATTTCACGCATCAGGTTTTCTGTGATTTTGTTGTCGGCGAATGTCCATTTGTCGATGACCTGATTGTATCGCTCATTAGGGGTAATCAAACCCATATTATAATTTTCCCAGACTTCATCGACTTCCTCCTGTGCCTCAAGCAGGGTCTGCTCTTTGATACTCGGAGTGATCAGATCACCGAGGTTGAAGGATAACCCACCTTTATATGCCCAGAAAAATCCAAGGTCTTTAATATCATCAAGGAATTTGGCTGTTTGCGTAAAATCAGTTCGATTGATGATATCACTGATGATTTTCTTCAAACTTTTCTTTGTCATCAACTGGTTGATGAACGGAACGCTGGCAGGGGTACTTTGATTAAAAATTACCCTACCGACAGTGGTTTCGAGAAGTTTTCTCGTCAGATTTCCGTGTTCGTCGTCTGAGTTCACGCGGACTTTTATGATTGCGTGCAGATCTATTTTGCCTTCATTAAAAGCAATAATCACTTCTTCAGCGCTGTAGAAAACTTTTCCTTCGCCTTTAACTTTGTTTTCACCATTTGTTTTACGTGGCTTTGTCAGATAATACAATCCCAAAACCATGTCCTGTGAAGGTAGAGTCACCGGAGATCCGTCCTGTGGGTTCAGCATGTTGTGGGCTGAAAGCATCAGCATCTGAGCCTCCAGAATTGCTGCGTGACCAAGTGGAACGTGCACAGCCATCTGGTCACCATCGAAGTCGGCGTTGAATGCACCACAAACAAGTGGGTGCAGCTGGATCGCCTTACCTTCTACCAGTCTAGGCTGGAATGCCTGAATAGACAGACGGTGAAGAGTTGGGGCTCTATTCAGTAATACAGGATGACCTTTCAGAATATTTTCCAGGATTTCCCAGATGATCGGGTCTTTTTTATCAACGAGTTTTTTTGCTGATTTTACTGTCTTTACAACTCCTCTCTCGATCAGTTTTCTGATAATGAATGGCTTAAACAATTCCGCGGCCATTCCCTTTGGGATACCACACTCATGTAAAAGTAATGTAGGCCCAACCACGATCACAGATCGGCCGGAATAATCGACTCGCTTTCCAAGCAGGTTCTGGCGGAAACGACCCTGTTTGCCCTTCAGCACATCACTCAACGACTTCAAGGAACGACCACCTTCTGCTTTTACAGCATTCGACTTTCGAGAGTTGTCAAACAGTGAATCGACGGATTCCTGCAACATCCTCTTTTCGTTACGGAGGATTACTTCGGGAGCCTTAATTTCGAGAAGTCGCTTCAGACGGTTGTTTCTGATAATGACCCTTCGGTACAAGTCGTTCAGGTCAGAACTTGCAAATCTACCTCCATCCAGAGGAACCAAAGGCCTCAGCTCGGGTGGTGTCACAGGAAGGTACTGAATGATTGTCCATTCAGGTCTGTTTTCGGTTGATGCCATACCATCGCGGAAGGCCTCTACAACTCTCAATCGCTTGAGGGCCTCAGACTTTCTTTGCTGGGAAGTCTCGTTGGCTGCCTGATGACGCAATTCAAACGATAGCTCATCCAACTTGATGCGCTCGAGCAAATCCTTGATTGCCTCTGCGCCCATTTTTGCGATAAACTTGTTGGGGTCTGAATCATCCAGTTGTTGATTATCTTTTGGCAATGAATCCAAAACGTCGAAATACTCTTCCTCTGTCAATAAATCATGCTTCTGAATTTCATTTTCCTTCAATCCTGGCTGGACAACCACATATCTTTCATAATAGATGATTGATTCCAGTTTTTTGGAAGAATATCCGAGAAGATAACCAATTTTATTAGGCAGAGACTTAAAAAACCAAATATGGACTACGGGTACGACTAATTTAATGTGCCCCATTCGTTCTCTGCGCACTTTCTTTTCTGTCACTTCGACACCACAACGGTCGCAGACGATTCCTTTATAGCGGATACGCTTATATTTTCCGCAATAGCATTCATAATCCTTTACAGGTCCGAAAATTCTTTCGCAGAATAAACCATCTCTTTCCGGTTTATAAGACCTGTAGTTGATGGTTTCGGGTTTTAATACCTCTCCAAAAGACCTTTCCAGGATTTCATCAGGCGAACTCAGGCTGATGGTGATCGATTCAAATCCTTTGGTGGGTTTTACACCTTTCTTTTTTAACATGATAAGAACTGAATTATAATGTTATAAAATGTCTACGTCAATCAAATTTAATATCTAGTGCCAGACCTCTCAACTCGTGTACAAGTACATTGAATGACTCCGGAATATTTGAATCAGGAATATTATCACCTTTGACAATGGCTTCATAAGCTTTTGCTCTTCCAATGATATCGTCTGATTTGATCGTGAGTAATTCTCTGAGAATATTGGCTGCGCCATAGGCTTCGAGTGCCCAAACCTCCATTTCTCCAAATCTCTGACCTCCAAACTGTGCCTTACCTCCCAACGGTTGCTGGGTAATAAGTGAGTATGGGCCGATCGATCTGGCGTGCATTTTATCGTCAACCATGTGTGAGAGTTTCAGCATATAAATCACGCCCACAGTTGCCTGCTGATGGAATTTATCGCCTGTTTCTCCATCGTAAAGAAACGTCTGACCATAAGAAGGCAGACCAGCTTTTTCGATGTAGCCTTCGATTTCTTCCAAAGAAGCTCCGTCGAAAATTGGAGTGGCAAATCGTACATTCATTTTTTTACCTGCCCACCCCAATACTGTTTCGAAGATCTGTCCAAGGTTCATACGGGAAGGTACTCCAAGTGGGTTTAGAACGATATCGACAGGAGAACCGTCTTCGAGGAAAGGCATATCCTCTTCACGCACTATGCGCGAAACGATTCCCTTATTCCCGTGACGACCTGCGAGTTTATCACCAACCTTAAGTTTTCGTTTTTTAGCTAGATAAACTTTTGCGAGTTTCAAAACGCCGGCAGGAAGTTCATCGCCAATACTGATATTAAATTTTTCGCGTTTGTACCTACCCAATTCTTCATTTACCTTAATGGAATAGTTATGAAGTAAACGGGCGATCATTTCATTGAGCTTTGCATCTTTTGTCCATCCTGAATAATCGACTGCACTATAATCCATGTCCTTAAAGGCCTTAGGAGTGAATTTTGCTCCTTTTGGGATCAATTCTTCGTTATAAATGCTTCGAACACCTTCTGAAATTTTTCCTTCCAGCAATGTCATCAGTTTATCAATCAAGATGGTTTTTAACTCATTCATGTTGATTGCGTGGACATCTTCCAACTTGGAAAGCAATTCTTTCTCTTGAACTTTCTGGAACTTATCCTTTTTCGCACGAGCAAAAAGCTGCTTATCAATAACAACACCCTGAGTAGATGGTGAAGCTTTCAGTGATGCATCTTTGACGTCACCTGCCTTGTCTCCGAAGATAGCCCGAAGTAGCTTCTCTTCAGGTGTGGGGTCGGACTCTCCTTTTGGCGTAATTTTTCCAATCAGGATATCTCCTTCCTTTACCCAGGCGCCGATGCGAATGATTCCATTTTCGTCAAGGTCTTTTGTGGCCTCTTCGCTTACGTTTGGAATGTCATTTGTCAGTTCTTCCTCACCGAGTTTAGTATCCCGCACATCGATCTCGTAACTTTCAATATGTAGTGAGGTAAAAATATCCTCTTTTACTACTCTTTCAGAGAGCACGATGGCATCCTCAAAGTTATAACCCTTCCAAGGCATGAACGCCACCTGCATATTCTGTCCTAAGGCCAGCTCTCCGTTTTCCGTAGCATATCCTTCACAAAGTAAAGAACCACGTGTCACCCGCTGTCCTTTTTTGACAATGGGTTTCAGGTTTATACAGGAGCCCTGGTTAGTTCTGATAAACTTAATGAGGTTATATTTTTTAACGTTATCGTCAAATGAAACGAGCATTTCCTCTTCAGAACGGTCGTAACGGATTACAATTTCGTTTGCGTCCACATATTCTACGATTCCTTCGCCCTCTGCATTAATCAGCATATTTGAGTCTTCGGCTACTTTTGCCTCCAGGCCTGTTCCTACGATAGGTGCTTTGGGGCGAACAAGAGGCAGTGCCTGGCGCTGCATGTTTGATCCCATGAGCGCTCTATTGGCGTCATCATTTTCAAGAAACGGAATCAATGAGGCAGAGACACCCACAATCTGGTTTGGTGCGATGTCCATGTATTCGATTTCGGCCGGTGTCAAGACCGGGAATTCGCCGTGTTCACGTGACTTGATACGGTCTGTGACAAATGCCCCGGATTCTGAGACCTGTGCATTTGCCTGAGCAATCCTCCGGTAGTCCTCTGCCTCTGCAGACAAGTAGAGAACGTCGCCCGTCATATCCACCTTACCGTCAATAACTTTTCGGTATGGGGTTTCTAGGAATCCCATTTTATTTACTTTTGCGTGTACGCAAAGTGTCGAAATCAATCCAATGTTTGGGCCTTCTGGTGTTTCGATGGTACAAAGACGTCCATAGTGAGAATAGTGTACGTCTCGAACCTCGAAGCCGGCTCTTTCTCTGGAAAGTCCTCCTGGTCCCAATGCCGAGATACGGCGCTTATGTGTAATTTCTGACAGAGGGTTTGTCTGATCCAGAAACTGTGAAAGCTGGCTAGTTCCAAAAAAAGAGTTTATGACTGAAGATAATGTTCTTGCATTGATCAGGTCAATAGGCGTAAACACCTCATTATCTCTAACGTTCATACGTTCTCGGATGGTACGGGTCATTCTGGCGAGGCCCACACCAAACTGTGCATATAATTGTTCGCCAACTGTTCGAACCCTTCTGTTGGCCAGGTGGTCAATATCGTCCAGTTCAGCCTTTTGATTTACAAGGCTTACGAGATATTTGACGATGGAAATAATATCTTCTTTTGTGAGTACTAGGGTTTCTTTGCCTATATCAAGCTTCAATTTTCTATTGATCTTGTAACGACCCACTTCCCCGAGATTGTATCTTTTGTCGGAGAAAAACAATTTCTCAATGATTCCCCTTGCTGTTTCTTCATCGGGTGGATCTGAACCTCTCAGCTGTCGGTAGATCTGAGTGACTGCTTCCACTTCGGAAGAAGATGGGTCTTTCTGGAGAGTATTGTAGATGATGGAGTAATCCTCATCAAGATTTTCTTTTTGAAGTATGATGGTATCTACATCAACCTCACCAATATGGTGTATGTTATCCTCATCCAGGATTACATCGCGTTCAAGTATAATTTCATTTCGCTCAATAGTCACCACTTCACCGGTATCTTCATCCACGAAATCTTCTGTCCACTTTCGTAGCACTCTG
>JAJTEZ010000192.1 GCA_021298335.1 Saprospiraceae bacterium
TTGCCCGAGTGCCGGTGATGATAGACTCCTCCAAATTTGAAGTCATCGAAGCCGGTTTGAAATGTGTCCAGGGCAAATGCATCGTCAATTCCATCTCCCTGAAGGAAGGAGAAACAGAATTTAAACGGCAGGCGTCGCTCTTACGAAAATATGGAGCCGCCACCGTTGTCATGGCGTTTGATGAAGACGGCCAGGCAGATACAATCGAGAGAAAGGTCACCATCTGTGAACGAGCATATCGTATTTTGACTGAAGAAATTGGATTTCCTGCCACTGATATCATTTTTGACCCCAATATTTTTGCCGTAGCCACAGGTATTTCTGAACACAACGATTACGCTATAAATTTTATTGAAGCTACCCGGCAAATCAAACAGCGTTGCCCCGGTGCAAAAATCAGCGGCGGAGTTTCCAACATCTCCTTTTCCTACCGAGGCAACGATAAAGTTCGGGAGGCGATGCACAGCGCATTTTTGTATCATGCCATTCAGGCAGGGATGGACATGGGCATTGTCAACGCCGGCATGATTGAAGTGTATGAAGAAGTGGATAAGGAGCTATTGCTTCTTGTCGAGGATGTGCTGTTTAACAGACACGAAAAGGCGACAGAAGCACTCACAAATTACGCTGAACGCATCAGCGGAGGCGGCAGGGTGGTACAAAAAGATTTGCGGTGGCGTGAAGCACCGGTGGCAGAACGACTTTCTTACGCACTGGTAAAGGGCATTACGGAATTTATTGACCAGGATACTGAAGAGGCCCGGCTGAAGTACCCCTCACCTTTGCAGGTGATTGAAGGCCCGTTGATGGATGGCATGAATCACGTGGGAGATCTGTTTGGGGCAGGCAAAATGTTTCTACCGCAGGTGGTGAAAAGTGCCCGGGTTATGAAAAAATCTGTGGCCTGGCTAACTCCATATATTGAAGCTGAAAAAAGTGGTGCGTCCACCAGCAAGGGAAAAATTTTGATGGCAACTGTCAAGGGAGATGTCCATGACATTGGAAAAAATATCGTAGGTGTTGTACTTGCTTGCAATAATTACGAAATCATAGACTTGGGTGTGATGGTGTCTGCCGATAAAATCCTCCAGGCAGCCCTGGAGCATCAGGTCGATGTGATTGGCTTGAGCGGTCTGATCACTCCATCGCTGGACGAAATGGTGCACGTAGCCAAAGAAATGCAACGCCTTGGATTTACCTTGCCTTTGCTGATCGGAGGGGCCACAACTTCCAAGACTCATACGGCACTAAAGATCGCTCCACAATATGAGGGTCCGGTCATTTATGTGCTGGATGCCAGTCGCAGTGTGGGTGTTGTCAGCCAGCTGTTGAGCGCAGATAAAGCTTCTGTGCGCGAATTTACAGGAGAAATCGACCGTGAATATGCACAGGTCCGGTTACGTCGTTTGGAAGGTCAGTCAGAAAAGGAGTATGTATCGCTGGAAGAAGCAAGAGCGGCTTCTGTTCAGGTTGACTGGAAGAATTACAGACCTGTAGAGCCTGCCAGGTTAGGAATACATGTCTGGGATGAAATACCATTGGATTTGTTGATTCCCTATATTGACTGGACACCATTTTTTACCAGCTGGCAGTTAAAAGGTAAGTATCCGGCCATTTTTAGAGACCCTTTCGTAGGGACAGAAGCGAAATTATTGCATGACAATGCTCTTGCAATGCTCCAATTAATAATTGGTGAATCAAGACTAAAGGCACGTGCAGTGACGGGCATTTTCCCCGCTAATTCTACAGGGGATGATATTCAGGTGTTTACGGATGATACAACGGGAGATGCATATGTGTTGCATTGTTTGCGCCAACAACGCAAGAAGGCAGACGGATTGCCGTACTTCTGCCTGGCAGATTTTATAGCGCCAAAAGAGTCAGGATATCGGGATTACATTGGGGCTTTTGCTGTCACAGCTGGTATCGGCATAGAAAAATGGATTGCCCAGTATGAGGCAGAGCATGATGACTACAGCGCCATAATGATGAAAGCGCTGGCCGACAGGCTGGCTGAGGCTTTGGCAGAGTTTTTGCATGAAAAAATCAGAAAAGAAGACTGGGGCTATGCATCTACTGAGAAACTGGATGCGCAAGGTTTGATCGAGGAGAAGTATCAGGGTATTCGTCCCGCACCCGGCTACCCGGCCTGCCCCGACCACACGGAAAAAGATACGTTGTGGCAAATGTTGAATGTGGAAGCCAATACTGGCATGTTTTTGACGGAGAGCAAGGCCATGTACCCGGCAGCATCTGTGAGCGGATGGTATTTTGCCAATAGAGAAGCCAGGTATTTTGGACTGGGTAATATTGGAAAAGACCAGGTGGAAGATTACGCGCGTCGCAAAGGCTTGACAATAGATGAGGTGGAAAAGTGGCTGGCTTCTCATCTTGCATACGACCTATTGTAGAAAACAATGAATTTTTTGTTAAAATCACCATTTCATGAATTTTTTTCGCCGAATTATAGTTGTTATTCCCTTTTTTTTGTGGCTGACCACACTGGTGGCACAAGTTCCGGGAGAAGCTACAATGCTGGCGGAGCATGAAAAAAGAGGGTATGATGCACAGCGGGTCAGGCAGGAGTTTTTGGCCAGAGGATTTGATGAAACTTCTTTTCAGTCAAAAGATCCAGCAGTGTTGAGTCAACTAAAGGATGCCGCAAAGGAAATTGTCAATGTACTTGAAGAGGAAAAGAAGGCTTCTTCCTATAGAAAGGAATCCTCCAACAGCTCAACAACGGTGAACGATAACAAGAAAAACTTGTCGGAACAGTCAAACCCAGCATTGAAAATCGGCGGCGAGTCGCAGGACCAAATGCTAAAGCCCAATGAAGCCGACAAAAAGAAAACTCTGTCGATCTACGGACAGCAAATTTTTCAGGATAAAACGCTTGATTTGTTCCGGTCAGTTGCAGATGCAAAACCCAGTGAGTATTATATTTTAGGCGCAGGAGATCAGGTGACGATTTCTATCTGGGGTCCGACGCAGGAAAATTTTACACTGGAGATACAGAAAGAGGGCTACATCCAGCCAACAGGTCTAAAGCGCTTTTACCTGGCGGGTATGTCGCTGGCAGCTGCAAAAGATCTGATGTTTACTGGTTTGAAAAGTAAATATTACTTCGCAAAGGAAAATTTTGAGTTGACCGTTACTGCAGCGCGAACAGTCAATGTCAATATTGTGGGAGAAGTTTTTCAGAATGGAACCTATAATTTGTCGGCAGTCAATACTGCATTTAATGCGCTGGTGGCAGCTGGTGGCCCTACAGAAATCGGTAGTGTTAGAAAAATTCAATTGCTCCGTGCCGGCAAAAAGCCGCTGGTACTGGATGTCTATCGTTTTTTACAAAATCCGTTGATGGGCTATGACTTTCAATTGCAGGAAAACGATTATATACATGTCCCGGTGGCTGAAAAAATCATTTCGGTGAAAGGAGCAGTTAATAGGCCGTTCCAGTATGAACTTTTGGCAGGCGAACATCTGATAGAGTTACTGGGTTTTGCAGGAGGCCTTACATCCGGAGCGAGGAAAAGAAATATTCGCATCCGAAGGATGGAGGGGGATACGACCCGTATCATAGACATTGACTATACCCAGCTGGAAAAAGGGGGTAAAAACTATATTCTTGTCCACGGTGACGTGATCGAGATCGATGAAATTGACGATCTGGTAAAAAATCGGGTCAACGTATCTGGAGGAGTGATTATGCCGGGAGTGTATGCTCTGACGCCGGGAATGCGAGTTTCCGATGTTGTTGCTAAAGCAGAATTACAGGTCGAGGCCATTACTGAGTTTGCCTACTTATTCAGGAAAGGGTCAGTTAATGCGCAAATCAAGGATTATATTCAGATTAACCTGAAGCAGGCTTTGAAACTTCCTGGCAGTGAATGGGATCTGGAATTGCGTTCGGGCGACAGCTTGGCAGTCTATGTTCGCGACCAGTTTACAGATGCTTCTGTAATCAGAATTGAAGGGGCAGTCAGAAATCCCGGCCAGTTTAAGTACAGCCCGTCTCTGTCATTAAAAGACGTGATTTTACTGGCCGGAGGTGCAAAGCGGGAAGCAGCTCTCGACAGGATGGGAAGTCAATAAGAACACACGTGTGCTTGCGGCTCGTTTGTCGGTAGATGAACGATACAATCTGACCGGCTCTTCGGGAACTTATCAATTGCAGCCATTTGATCAGGTTTTTATCAGATACGCACCGGAATTTGAACTCCAGCGAAATGTGACGGTCAATGGGGAAGTGATTTTTCCCGGAACGTATGCTCTTCTGAATGAGAATATGCGTCTGGATGCCCTTGTCAGAGAAGCAGGTGGAGTGACTAAAGAAGCTTTTTTGAAGGGGGCAACACTGGCGCGTGGACAGAACAACATCGGCTACGTGATCATTGATCTTGAAGCTGCGTTGGGCCAGCCTGCTTCGCACGATAACCTTATCCTGCAGGATGGCGATGTGATCAGCATTCCCAAAATGAGCAATATTGTTACAATCACCGGGGCAACGAAAGCGCAGGAGTTATATCCCGAAAAAATTACCAGCCAGAACAAAATTCAGGTCTCTTTCAGAAAGGGGAAAAATGCGCGGTATTACATCAATCAGTTTGCCGGAGGAGTATCCAAGGATGCTGCTATCAATCGGATTGCAGTGATAGATGCTTCCGGGAAGGTATCGAAAGTTCGTAATTATTTGTTTTTCCGAAAGTACCCTGAAGTAGGTCCAGGAGCAGAAATCAGGGTAGCTTATAAAGAAAAAAAGGCCAACGGTGATGATGGTAAAGAGAAAAAAGAAATCAAATGGGGCGAAATTTTATCCAATGCCATTACCCAGGCTACAGCCGTCCTTTCGCTTATTTTATTGATTCAAAACGTAAAATAACAAGATTATTGTAGTATCTTTGAGTAAATTTTGTACTCAATAATGCTTGAAACCCTGATCTCTTCCAAAACGAGGATCAAGTTGCTGATGAAGTTTTTTCTAAACAGCAACACGACTTCCTATTTAAGGGGTCTGGAGACTGAGCTGGGTGATTCTTCCAACGCAATCCGCCTGGAGCTCAATCGGTTTGAGAAAGCGGGAATGATTAGTTCTTATGCCGAAGGGAATCGCAAATACTTCAAAGCCAATACATTGCATCCCCTTTATCAGGATATGCATAGCATGATTATGAAATATGTAGGCTTTGATAAAATCATTGACAACGTTATTGAAAACCTGGGTCACGTGCAGCGAGTCTACGTCACAGGTTCCTTTGCCCATGGGCTTGATGACCAGATTATCGATCTGGTATTCGTGGGTACAATCAATAAGAAGTATCTGGTAGAATTATTGGAGAAGGTCGAAAAACACATTCACCGTAAAGTCCGGTTTATCGTGTATTCTGAAGAGGAAGCCAAAATGCCGAATCACGAGGATTCCTTAAGTCAGGCGCTTCTTTTGTGGCAAAATGAAGTCTAATCCAGCAAATGGGTATGAGTCAACATAGAGCAGAAAGTGAGCCAGTCATAAATCAGATTTCTGAAAATGAACCGAGGTGGTTTGCCGTGTATACCAAATTCAAATGCGAAAAGTTTGTCGCGGCTTTGTTGGCAAAAAAGCAAATTGAAGCGTATGTTCCCTTGATGTCCAAAACAAAAAGGTATACCCGCAAAGTCAAGCATTATGAAGTGCCACTGATCAATTGCTATGTTTTTGTGCACATTACCAGAAAAGAATATGTTCCAACCTTGGAAACAGAATATGTGATGAAGTTTTTACGCCAGGGGAAGGATTTGCTGGCCATTCCACAGTCAGAAATAGATTTGTTGCGAAGGGTTGCAGGAGATATTGAAGAAATACAGTCTTTAGAGAAAGCGGAATATACACCCGGAGAAGAAGTAGAAGTCATTGCAGGTTATCTTTCCGGATTGCGAGGCAACGTCATTTCGAAGGCTGGCAAGCGAAGCTTTGTGATCGATTTACAGACGCTCGGCTACCAGTTACAGATCCGGATTGACCAGACCTATCTTAGGCCTGTGCAAATTAGACAGGCGTGATTCCGTTACTTAGGAAGTCACGGAGTACACAACGAGTGAAACTTGTCATTGCGACGTTTCATAGGCGAAGCCGTTTTTAAATTTTCAGAAACTCAACATTCATTTTGAATCATTTACGCCCCTTGCCAAATCACAACCCATGCAGATACAAATGGTAGACGTCAGGTCGCAGTACCTGAAAATCAAAGATGAAATTGACCGTGGCATTCAGGAGGTGTTAGACACTTCTGCCTTTATAGGCGGCCCGCAGGTGAAGCGGTTTGCCACTTCATTTGCTGGTTACCTGGACGTAAAACATGCCATTCCCTGTGCCAATGGAACGGATGCTCTGCAGATTGCCATGATGGCACTCAATCTTCAACCTGGAGATGAAGTCATCGTGCCTGCGTTTACTT
>JAJTEZ010000193.1 GCA_021298335.1 Saprospiraceae bacterium
AAATTACATGGTATGTATTTTCGCTCGTGCCTGTCCATGGCGCTACAGTATAATTGTCATCGCCAGAAAGGTCACCACTCAGAATGGTGGCATTGGCTTGTCCAAATCCAAAGTTTGTTCTTTGTGACTCTGCTGTCTCCGTACCCGCAAATCCGCCATAAACTTCTACGTCATCTACCAGCCGGAAATGATAATTCCGGGGTGTGTTGGGTATAAAGTGGGCAGAAGAAGGTTTATACACCCCTTTGGCCACCCACACTTTATCTCCTGCAAACGCATTATCAAGGCCTGTCTGCAGAGACGTGTAGGCATTTGCCCATGAAGTGCCATTACCAGCACCCGTGGCACTTTGGTTTACATAGATTGTCCGGGGTGTATGTGGGTGAATGAAACCGAAGGACATGGTTTTCTCCTCATTGGTGGCATTGGCCTCATTCTGATTAAATTCAATCACGATCTTCTTAATATCCTGAGCGCATGACAATGTAACTACCGGATCTGTCACATTCTGTTTCACCAGTGTTGTCAGGTTTCCTGAATAACTACTGCCCAGGTCTTGAAATACGGTGTTGGTGTATGTGTTGCCCGCGGACATTTTTCCGTTCTCCCTTGCTAATGTAAAGTCTGTATAAGGGATTAAGTCTCCGTTTGCTTTATACGCTTTTATCTTCAAAGACTCTTTAAAATCAACATCGACAAACATCATATATCCATTGGAAGGCAACTTGTCGCTGAATTCAAATTCATAACTGACGGTACCATCCATGCCCAGATCGGAATCATATTCGATGTCAAACAAACTGCGCTTTCCGGAAATATAATCGGGATTTGATATGGCTGCATTTGAAAAATCAGTACAGTCCACATCGATGGTAATTCCGGCGCCAATATCAGAGGTGCGCTTCATTGTCAACGTATTATTCGGTGCAAACTTCACAGTGTGAGGCACATTCAATCCCAGGCTCTCAAAAAGTCCTGTTTCATTATAAACATAAACTAGTGAGGATACATCAAAAGGAGTACCTGTAACTGCAGCACTCACCATACCACTTCCTCCGGCATTCACCGTTCGTAATTTAACACTGCAGAGCGTTCCGTTTGTAAGGATTGGGATGGTAACAGGGAATCTTGTAACGGAAGGACGAAACGCAACCCATTGACCGTTATCCAATTGATACTCGTAATTGGTAATAGAACCACCATTATTTCCGGGAGTGGGGTTGTTTTTGACCTTTTCTTTCCCAGCTGAAGCTATTGTACTGGCTGTAATGAACAAAGCCTCAGGAGACATATGAGTGGCTTCCGTTTTCGCTGTGCTTACATTTGACAACGACGGATAGTATGCAGACATTCCCGAACTACTATTTGTGGCACCTATGGCAGCTGCAGGCACAAAGCACAAGAGTACTAAACAAACTGCTGCAAATGAAATATGCATGCGTAGGTCACCCAAATCATTACGATGAATTCTCTTTTGAACTACCTGGGGAGTTAAAAACCTATCACGCAGTGCGTGACTACATATGGAATGAACATATGAAATAAAGACGGAAAGGATATGAAAGGACATTGGTTCTATTGATTGAAATTAAACAAATTGTATTTTCACGTAGATCAATGACATATTCTGAGAGTCGTACATCAATCTCTATATTTTGTGGTAGAAAAACCAGTTCGCAAAGATGCAATGAATTCGTCCAAAAACCTAAAACTATCGTATAGCAAAATTTCTATATGATCATACATTATTTTGTTTCACGAAAAATATCCTCCTGGTCAATATAAAATTTAACAAAAGAGGTTTTTAAAATTGACTATTACTTTTAAATGTGGGATATTATTTATAAATAGTGTAACTATTATCCAAAATGACGGGACCTGTGGAAATCCCATTCGAATGCTGACGAAATTTGCGTAAAGAAAATATTTTATGAATTAATGAAAAAGTGACATTTCGATTTCCGATTTTCCAGGTGGATAATGACAAAATATACTGTGATTAAGTCTCTCCTAATTCAAGCCATAGATGCTGCGTTTTTGATAATAGATAAACCGAGAAAAAATCAACTACATGCATTTTTCTTTGAAATACCATCCCAATGTAAATGACAAAATAAAGTAGTTGATAAAATTTTTAAAATACAAAAAAAACATACATGAATCGCTTGTTTTTTCTTCTCATCTTACTTTTTATTCAAAGGGGATCCGCCCAAATCTCAGACACGATTCTCGATATGGTTATATCCAAGCCATTTTTTTACAATGTAATTAACAACAAAGACGGCCACATACTTACCGGCTCCTCAGATGGTATTTATGAATGGGTTGGAAACGATTACAAACTTCTGGACCCATCCAAAGGATACGTAACGCTCGATCAAAAAGGGCGCCCTGTGATTCTGAAAGAAGGCATCAATAAGTATAACGAAAAAAGTTTCCTGTATCTTCTCCCCTACCCTGAAATGATCAGGGATGAATACCACGCAAGCGGCAATGGAAAGTTTTATATAGTCAGTGGCGGACGACTTTATATCTATGACATCGTACCCTATCGCATCACTTACCAAAACCACTCGGTGCGAACCATCTCACAGGAGATCACTGGCACCTATTCCGGTATTTACTGTAAAGGCCGGCGACTGGGTGAAGGATTCCCCCTATTTTCGGATGGCTATGTACGAAAAATTGGAGACAGGCATTTCCTCTGTTCCTTTGGACTTGTCATCATTGATCGGGATACAATATCACCACTGGGCGTTTCATCTATAACCATTGACTGGGAGGCGTTTTCGGAGCCCGTCAACGACATCCTCCTATCTGAGTACGATAAGCAATATTATCTTTCAGGTGAATCAAGTCTATTTCAATTGTCAGCAGATTTAAAAAGTATTAAAAAAATCTACCAGAGTGGCAAAGGAAATAAAAATGTAACACTTATAGGTCAAATATATGACCGCATATACTTTTCTGCCGGAAACAATCTATTAATCCTCCATCCCCAAACCCAGAAAATAGACACGCTTACAAGCCTTCAGGAACCTGTCATCAGTGGTTTTCTTACAAATCGCCAAACCTATTTACTTGGTGCCAATGGCCTGTACGCTCAAAATTCTGAAAATGACAGACTTGAAAAAATTGTCAGCCTGGAAAAGGCACATAGTCTTGTGGCTATATCCGGGTCAGAAATCGCTATTTCCTCAGACAACGGATTGTTTTTGTATAACACAGTCTCCAGGATACTGCAGCCGCTTATTCCGGGGGTAGAATTTAACCGCCGCGCACTTTTCATTGACAACAATGTGCTCAGAGCAGGATCCATCAATGGCTTATATTCAATCAGAATTCAGGATTTTGCAACAGTAATTGCCCACAATACAGTGCCGGCTCAGAAACAAGACATACCTTTTTGGACCAAAGCGGGTCTGGCCGTTTTTGGGATTTTAGCCGCGTTGTTGGGATTTTTGTTTTACAAAACGTCCCGCAGGCTAAAAAAAATGAAAGAAGACTATGAAGAACTGAGCGCAGATATGCTGACCAGGGAAAAGATTGAAAGCTATATTCGTGACAATCTGGCGATTGCGAGCCTGAAAACCATTACCGAATATTTCGACACCAACAATAGTCGTATTTATAACCTTCTAGTACCCGATAAGCCTGGAAATATTATCCAGCAACTGCGATTCGAAAAAATCCAGGAAATGAATGCGTCCGGAGCCTCTGCCAGTGAAATGGCAGAGGTCACCGGCTTAAGTGAGTCTTATATCCGCAAAGTGCGCTCAAAAGAATAATTAGCCCTGAAGGGGGGATATACACTAGCCCTGAAAGGGCGAGACATGAAAAAGCCCCTGAAAATCAGAGGCTCATCAATAAAATTCGTCGGGACGACTGGATTCGAACCAGCGACCCCCAGCACCCCATGCTGATACGCTACCAAGCTGCGCTACGTCCCGAAAAACGGTGCAAAAATAACATTAATTCTGAAAAAACGCGCTCATCTACGACAAATCTCATAGATTTACAACATGACACTAAATCTCCGACTCCACACGTATTTCCTATATCTGCTGATGCTTTTTATG
>JAJTEZ010000194.1 GCA_021298335.1 Saprospiraceae bacterium
GATACATCTGGTCTCCAAAGTGACCGGAAAAATCAAACCGGGCACATCTTCCTACAAGGTGTTTGCTGATTCGTTTCCAGCGGGCACCCTTTCGGGCGCACCAAAACTCAAGGCCCTGGAACTGATACAGTCACTGGAGCCTGGGCGCAGGGGATTTTATGGTGGGGGCATTGGCATGATAAAGTGGAACGGGGATTTGAATCACGCCATCCTCATCCGGTCATTCTGTAGCCAGAGGAACACATTATATTACCAGGCAGGAGCGGGAATAGTGATCGGCAGTACACCGGAAAATGAACTAAAGGAGGTGCACAATAAGCTTGGGGCATTGAGACTTGCGATGCAATCCTGCCATACAGAATTAATCTAGAACAGAAAAAGAAAGAAAATATGCGAGTGATTATACTGGACAATTACGATTCGTTTACTTTCAACCTGGTGCACATGGTGGAATCGATTACAGGGGACATGCCAACTGTTTATAAAAACGACCGATGTACATTGGCTCAATTGCAGGAAGCATCGCACATTATACTCAGCCCCGGCCCTGGAATTCCCGAAGAGGCGGGTATCCTGAAAGAGGCAATCACATCTTTGTCACCAACGCACAGGATGCTGGGGGTTTGCCTTGGTTTCCAGGCGATCGGTGAGGTCTTTGGGGGAACTTTACGAAATCTGGAACAGGTATTTCATGGAATTCAATCAGAAATTCATCTGATAGACCCCACTGATCCTCTATTTGCTGGCATTTCGAGTCCGTTTCTTGCAGGAAGGTATCACTCGTGGGTCATTGAAAAGGAATCAATGTCCAATGGTTTGATCGTCAGTGCAAGGGACGGTAACGGCGAAATCATGGCTGGCAGGCATGAGGTTTATCAAACCTATGGAGTACAGTTTCATCCTGAATCCATTATGACCCCGCAAGGCGTTACTATGTTGCGCAACTTTTTATCTTTTTAAGTTTGGAGAATGATGATGAAGGAAATTCTGGAGCAGTTGCTCGCTCATGAAACGTTGGATACTTCGCGCGCCAGGGAGGCTCTTGGTCTTATTTCCCGGCAGGAAGCCAATGCGGCGCAAATTGCATGATTTATTACTGTATATCTGATGCGCCCGCTTACTGTGGAGGAACTCGCAGGATTCAGGCAGGCTTTGCAGGATATGTGCATACGTATTGATCTAGATGGGCAACCCGCCATTGACGTGTGTGGGACTGGTGGTGATGGAAAGAATACCTTCAATATTTCCACCACTGCGGCATTTGTGATTGCGGGTGCGGGATATAAGGTTGTAAAGCATGGAAATTATGGGGTTTCTTCTGTGAGCGGCTCATCAAATATTATGGAGCATTTTGGATACAATTTCACCAATGATGCAGACAGTCTTAGAAGGCAGCTGAATCAAGCAGGTATCTGCTTTCTTCATGCACCATTCTTTCATCCAGCACTCAAATCAGTTGCTCCGATTCGAAAGGATCTGGGCATGAAAACCTTTTTTAACATGTTGGGACCACTGGTCAATCCGGCGTTTCCATCGCACCAATGCACGGGTGTCTTTTCACTGAGACTGGCTAGGCTATACAAATACCTGTTGGAAAATACAGCCAGTTCGTTTGCCATCATACACGCCCTGGATGGCTATGATGAAATCACACTGACAGGGGAAACAAAGCTTTACCTGAGAGAAGATGAAACCATCATTGTCCCATCTTATTTTGGCAGTCCGTTCCTTTCTTCAGCCGAGCTTCACGGAGGCAATGATGTGAAGCAGGCAGCAAAAATCTTTCTGGACATTCTCCAAAACCAGGGCACAACAGCCCAAAAAGAGGTTGTACTGGCCAATGCTGCTCTGGCAATTCAGTGCTTTGAATCCGGAGAGGATATCCTAACCTGCAAGGAGCGGGCAAAAATCTCCCTAGAAAGTGGTAGTGCTTTCAAAGCATTTGAGCAAATCGTTTATCAACACTAACAAACACTTCCATGTCTGTACTCCATTCCATTGTTGAGCATAAAAAAGCAGAGGTTGCCCTGCGCAAAACGCAGGTTCCAGTCAGCAAACTAACCAATCATGCAGGCTTTCAAAGAGAAAGTATATCGCTGACCCAGGCACTTACAGACACAACAAAACCGGGTATCCTGGCAGAATTCAAACGAAAGTCTCCGTCCCTGCCGAATCTGAATCCATCTGGCGATTGTGGTAAAACCTGTGCAGGATACCAGGCGGCCGGGGCAGCTGCGGTATCCATTTTAACAGATCATGAATTTTTTGGAGGATCAGATGTGGATGTTTCTGAGGGGCGAGAGAATTTGCACATACCTATTTTGCGCAAGGAATTCATCATTGATCCGTATCAGGTGGTGGAGGCAAAAAGTATTGGTGCGGATATAATACTTTTGATAGCGGCCATCCTGAGTCGCGATGAAGCCCGGAGTCTGGCAAAAGTCGCTGCAGAATGCGGATTGCAGGTTATTCTCGAAATTCATACCAAGGAAGAAATCGGACACTGGCATGAATCGATGCATTGTATCGGAGTAAATAACAGGAATCTTTCCAACTTTACTACTGATGTTGGTCTCTCTCACCAGCTCTTCCAGTTCCTCCCTACCGATGCAGTCAAAATCTCGGAAAGTGGACTTCATAGCGCTTCCATTGTTGGAGACTTGTATACACAAGGGTACAGGGGGTTTTTAATGGGCGAGTATTTCCTTAAGCAATTGAGTCCGCAGGAAGCACTTTCGACATTTCTTCACGAAGTCAATGCCAAGATATGCTAATTAAAGTCTGTGGCATTTGCAACGAAGAAAACGGGATGGAAGTTTGTCAATTACCCGTAGATATGATAGGATTCAATTTTTATTCTAAATCTGTGCGTTTCCTGTCATTGGATTCATCCATTGCCTTTGGGAACTTTCCGAAAATAAAGGTGGGTATTTTTGTTGATGAAGATCCGGCGTTGATTGGGGACATATGTCAATGGGCCTCACTTGCCTATGTACAGTTGCACGGCAATGAAACACCTGCTATGGTAAGAAGGACAGCTGCGTTGAGGCCTGTGATTCAGGCAATGCCTGCGACTGAAAAAACTCTCAAGGAAGACTGGAAAAAGTATACCGACTGTTCCTATTTCTTGTTTGATACACCCACGAGCGGGTTTGGAGGATCTGGCAAAAAATATAACTGGTCGATGCTGGAGCATTACCAGGGCGACATTCCATTTCTGCTCAGTGGCGGAATCGGGCCGGAAGATTATGAATCTATCAGACAAATTGCACACCCATCTTTTGCAGGCATAGATTTGAACAGTCGTTTTGAAATCTTTGCAGGGGTCAAGGATGTATTTTTATTATCACAGTTTTTGAAATCACTCAAACAATCATAAAACATCGCACACATGCAAACACAAATCACATCAGCATTTGCCGTCAGTGATGACGGATTTTACGGTGAATTTGGCGGCGCGTTTATACCGGAGATATTGTTTAAAAACGTTGAAACGTTGCGCATCCAATACAAAGAAATTTTGGGAGACCCAAGATTTCAGGAGGAATTCAACCATTTGCTGGCTACCTATGCCGGCAGACCGACGCCCCTGTATTTTGCAAAGCGACTTTCGATGGAGACAGGGATGCGGGTATTTCTGAAACGGGAGGATTTGACGCATACGGGAGCTCATAAAATTAATAACACTATAGGTCAGATTCTGATGGCCCAAAGGCTTGGCAAGAGACGCATTATTGCAGAGACTGGAGCCGGCCAGCATGGAGTTGCCACAGCTACGGTATGCGCACTCATGAACATGGAATGTGTGGTTTATATGGGAGCTGTCGACATAGAGCGACAATCACCCAATGTAGCCAGGATGAAGATGCTGGGTGCAAAGGTCATTGCCGCCAAAAGTGGCAGCCAGACGCTGAAAGATGCTACCAACGAAGCTATCCGCGACTGGATATGTCATCCCAAAGATACACATTATATCATTGGTTCAGCTATTGGCCCCCACCCCTACCCTGACCTT
>JAJTEZ010000195.1 GCA_021298335.1 Saprospiraceae bacterium
GGGCAGCCAGACGCTGGGCGATGGCGACATGGACATGGATGGCTTTGTGGATGATTACAGCTGTGCGAGCAATCCATTCTACTACCAGGTGACATTGACACCGGGCGACTTTTTGACAAACAACAACTTTCCTCTGCAGTGTCTGGATCTGGGAGACCTGCCGGATCAGTATAATGTGCTGATTGCAGATGATGGCGCACGGCATGCAGTATTGCAAACACCGGCCATTTATATGGGAAGCAGCGTCGATATAGAGCCAGATGGTCAACCAGATATGGATGGGGGAGAAAAAGGGGCAGGTGATGATGGTCCTGACACATTAAATGATGACGAAGACGTCTTTGCAGTAGATCCGATATTTGTCATCACGGTGCCAACAACGATGGAGATACCAGTGGTAAACACGACATCTTCTACGGTAACCGTGTATGCATTTTTGGATATGAATGCCAATGGCAGCATGGATGATGCGGGAGAAATGGTCAAAACGACGGTGGCCCCAGGGTATACTGGAATAGCAGAACTCACCTTTACCCCGCCGATAACTGCTACTGTGGGGGTTGATGTAGGCTTACGACTCAGAATCTCTACAGACAGCGCGTTGACATCAGACGGTTTTGCCGAAGACGGTGAGGTAGAAGATTATGTAGTGCTCATCGCGGGCTTTGACTACGGCGATTTGCCGGAGAGTTATAATACCTCAGGCATGGATAGTCCGCCGGCAGCCATCGTAGATGCAAAGTTGATGCTGGGTGGCTCGGTAGATGCGGAACTGGATGGTCTGCCGGGAGAAGGTGGAGAAGGTGATGACAAGGATCCGGGCTTGGTGACCTTTGGTACGTCAAACCCAGCGGGCGATGACGAATCGGGTGTGGATCTGATCACACCAATGGTTCCGGGCAATACGGCCACCTTCCGGGTAAATGCCATCAACAATCGGGATAGTGCGGCAGTACTGCAGGCGTGGGTGGATTTTGACGGCAATGGTTCTTTTGAGAGTGATGAACAATTGACGACGGGCAGCTTTGCGACACAGGGCGCGACAGTACCGGTGGGCGGACTGACAGATGCAGAGTTATCATTTACAGTACCATCAGATGCGAAGTATTACAAAGGCAAGGCGATGACGCGCTTCCGTCTGAGCAGGAAGGGAGGGTTGAGCGGCAGTTCAGATGCAGGTACACCGCTATTTGGAGAGGTGGAAGATTATGCCTTTGAGCTGTCTAAGGTCAGTAACGTGGTGTGGGAAGACTATAACAATGACGGTATCCAGGATGATGGCGAGCCGGGGTCAGGTCTTGATGGCAATTTTGCGGCTGGTCGGTATGATTTCCGTGGATTGATTGCTGGCAAATACAAGATTGTCTTTACGACGCCTGAGCATATGTTGCCTACAAAGCCCAATGAAGGTCTGCAGGTCTCTGGAGGAATAGTGGATAGTGACATGAGTATCGTAGGCAATATCATGGATCTACGGATGGTGATGGAGGAGATCCTGATAGATTGCGAGACCTGCCTGCCGAAATATGAGAACGGCACCGGTGACAATACGCCTGAGACCAATGGCTTCCCGGACAACCAGGCGGATGATACGCACGATGCGGGATTCTGGAGGCCATGTTGTTCGCAGTTGCTGAAATATTGCTGTCCGCAGGCCCCCAAATAATTCAAGGAAAAATACCCGCAACTATAAAGGAATTGTAGTTTTCATGAAGATAGGAGGCTGTTAGGAACAAGTTTTTAACAGCCTCTTTTTAATTTAGTGAATGATAATCAAATAAATATACATATAAAAATGTCGATGTATTAATTTGTTACTCAGGTGTTTTCCATATTTTGGCACTTGTGAATACAGAGTTGCAGGCGATTAGACATTATCTTTCGCCATTCAACCAACATTCAGACTTTTGAATCAGCAGAAATCCATTATAACATGAAAAAACAGCCATCTATTACTGAAAAATCGTATTCCAGTCATTCCGTATTAACAATCCTGATTTCTTCCAATGAACAGTTGATTACTGGAATTGAACAGACATTGCAGGATCACGAACAGTTTGTTCCGGTATTGGCGAATGAAGGCATATTGCCTTTGAGGAGGAATTTTCGAATGGGGATGAACGCCCCCATTATTCTTCTGGATTTTGAAGGAAGAGAAAGTGAAACATCCGGTTTGATGGCTGACATTCGAAAGTATATGCCTAGTGCTTCAGTGATTGCTCTTAGTAAAAAAGCATCACAAGATCATATCCAAAAAAGCTTTCTTTTTGGGGCTTCAGGATACATTACAGGAAAAGACCGCACTCAAAAGCTTGTTCCCATGTTATTAAGTTATGTGAAGTCAGGCTATCCACCTGTGAGTAAGGACGTTGTCCCCTTATTGATCAATATTGCGCGAGGCAGTACTGCATCTGCCATTGATCTTACTTCATTGTCTGAGCTTCAAAAGAATGTGGCCCGGGCACTGGCTTCAGGGATGAGTTATCAGGAAATTGCAGATTCTATGCAGATGAATTTGGACAACCTGCGCTATCACATTAAGCAAGTGTATAAAAAACTGAATATCACAAAGCGCATGCACCTTGTTTCGATGGTATAATCGGACTGGATTTAGAGCAGCTTTGGTTGGGAAAGGGAATTTTGACGTTAGCTGAAAAGACCTAGTAATTCAGCGAAAGACTTTCCGGCTGTAAACCGAAAGTCGGCATATCTATGTACTGTCAGTTTTAGGGTGGCGTTGTACTGGTCAGAACCGACCGCCAGGTCCAGGTGAATATTGCCATACAACTGATCACTTCGGCCGTCTACAGGGGCCAATCTGATGGAGGGCTTCATATAAATGATCCAGTGTGTTTTTCCATCTTTGGCTTCCTTAACCTCCCGGAGTTGGACAACGTATCCTGCATTGGAGAATATTTCAGACATGTAGACCTGATAGCACTGTAAATCCTCAGCGACCAAATTCAACGAAGCGCCATCCAATACGAGGGCACCTGAAATTCCCTTGACATAAACCTGGACACCTGAATTTGTGCATGTACAGGGTGTTTCGGAGAATGAATCCTTTGCTTCAGTAATTTTTTGATTTACATTGAGAAATTCACGGTTGCACATCCATTGATGCCAACGATTCTTTCCCTGGAAGGATGCAATGTCGTACAGTTTTCCCTGCCCTCCTGTTTTTGTAATGAAATTCATTTTGATTGATTCGGGAGGGAAACATTGGTGTTTCTGGAATGTTTTACTTTTCGTCTATTTTTTGATCTTTTGTTTCCGTACCAATGCTGTCCATAGCTTTGACGGTTGCGTCCCAGAAATCGGTAAATACCGGTGTGAGTTTTTGGATCACTTTTTTGCCTATATCCGGAAGGGTAATAATGTAGGAGTAGGTGATAGAAGATTTTTGAATTTTTGGAGAAATGAGATTGGCTTTGTTGACTGCCCAGAATACCAGGGACAGCAGGTAACAAAAGAATAAAGCCTGCACCAGTCCGCCTGCAATTTTATTGACGGCATTAAGATGAACGGCCTGCAACAATGCTTCTGTACGATTGCCAATGAGGCGGACTAGCAAAAATATGCCTATAAAGGTGATAAGTACACCGATGATGTAGCAGACTGCCTGCGGAAAGCCTGTAATTTCTTGCACTACATCTATGAGCAGAGGGGAAAGTTTCAGTGCTGCCAGAATGGCTACAAAGAATGAAACGGACTCAAAAAAAGTTTTGATGATGCCCTTCAGGTATCCCAGATAAAATCCGGCAGCTAATACTACCGTTACGATGATGTCAATGATCATTTCTGGTCTTTATTAAAATTACGCGTTGAGAATCTGCAAATATAATCATTTTATTTACTATATAAATCATTGAAAAAACTGAAGTCTTTGCACCATTCTGACCATTACCCTGGTTTTTGGGGTAATGGTTGATACAATACCTCGAAGGTGCATTGTATTTTATAAGAAAATTTTTCAGATTTTTTCTCATATAATTCGATTAATTATACATTTCGAATCGATATTTATTCCAAATAATGATATTCTATTTCTAAATAAATTGGATTCATAAAAAATATAATTTCATATAAGTTACATTATTCAAAATGAAAGATTTATTTTATATATATGATGCAAAACCTTTTAGATTGAAATCTTTGCATCGTCTGTACAATCATGTAATTTTATCCCTTCTGTGGGCCTTTTACGCCTGTAGAGTGTTTCCTGATTTATGATGCCGGTCGAAACTTTGTCTGGCTGTGTTTACGAAAATCGATATTGCATGAGATTCCTTGTATTTGTTTTGTTGTGTACTTTGACTGTGCAGCGTGGTGAGTGTTCCAGTGTACTCAATGCTGATTCGCCCGTTACTTCTTACCGTGTCATGACCCCGGGCTTGCCCAAAGTGACGATCGACCTCTTTGGGCTTAATCCATATCTGGGATGGCGCTATCCGCGCATGTTGCTTCCGGTTGCTGTTAACCCTACTTCCGTGTTATGGCCTACCGGAACGGTGCAGAATTTTGGTACATTCGGCTGTGGAGTAAATCCGTTGAACGTTTCAGTGGAAGTTTACAAACCTGGTGTTACAGATATGCCGGGGCAGGGAACCAACATCCACTGTGTCGTACACCTGGGAAAGGTGACATCATTCCCCAGTGGAAACTGGACCTGTATTCAGAATTTCAGCATGACATACACCGGTGATAACGGGAACGGGAACAATGACATTTTCTCCGCGGCGATTTCCTCCCTTCCTCCCGGCCTTTACGAATTCACCTGTGCTTGTTCAGACCAAGGTGTATTTACCAACCCGTTGGATCCTGCAGTTTTACCTTCTATAACCTGGATTGGTACTTCCAATCCACCTAATAATTTCACAGATGCCCAGGTAACAATAAATAATGCTGCCCTCAACGACGACTGCGACCCGGCCACTGCCATTCCGCTCAATACAGGTGCTACAATTGTCAATAATGACTGCTCTGTCGATGGAAAGGTTTGGTTTAAGTATACCGTAACGCAATCCAATGTGATCGTCTCTGCTTCTGCAAGCAACGGAACTCTCTCCGGCGCATCTGTCATCGGTATGCATCTCAATGCATGCAATGGTGCGGCCCCGGGAAGCCAGTGTCTTCAGGCAGGCGACATCATCTACATTGAAGCAGGAAAAGCAGGATCTTGTCCTGAGCAAGGAACATTCACCCTCAACA
>JAJTEZ010000023.1 GCA_021298335.1 Saprospiraceae bacterium
TTTGAATATTTAAAATATTATTTAATTTTGTCAATTATTTTTTTTGTGATACATACAAATCCATAGGATATGAGAAGAATCATATTGTTTCTAATGTTTTCAGTGCTTCTTTTTGCAACTGAATCCCAGACACAGGTTACTGCATTTCAAAATGGGGTAACATTCAGAAAAATGTTGTTTGATTACCAGTCACAGAATGGGGGCAACATTACCAGCTTTAAGGACTATAGGCACGGATATGAAATAGGCTACAACAGGACCTTGACAAATCAGGTAGTATTTACACTGCCGCTGAGATATGGCGTCATTGATTTTCCGGACGAAGATGCCCGTTTTCTTTCCAAAAGATTGTTAAGTCTGGATGTGCAGCTGCAATACCATTTTAATGAAATGCCAAGAAAGATAACCCCCTATGTTTTTGGCGGTGCGGGAGGTGTGTATGAATGGAATGAATCTGTAAACATTCAGATTCCTGCAGGCTTGGGCATAAACATTCGTTTATCGGATCGGGCCAGCATCAACATACAATCGGAATACCGGTATGCCTTTGGTGACGGGAGAAATAATCTGCAACACGGACTTGGCTTTGTGTATATGCTGGGGAAACAACGTGATCCATCGGCATTGTATAAAAAGGATACAGACAAGGATGGAGTAGCCGATGAAGAGGATCTTTGCCCCGAAGTGAAAGGTGTCAAGGAGTTTTCAGGTTGCCCGGATATGGATGATGATAAAATTCCGGATTATAACGACAAATGTCCTGAAATCAAAGGACTAAAAGAATTTGACGGCTGCCCTGATTCTGATGGGGATGGTGTTTCTGATAATTTAGATGAATGTCCGAAAATGGCTGGCAGTAAAAATAATAAAGGTTGTCCGGAAACTTCGGCCCAGAATGCGCAACCTTTGATTGCAGATACTGACGAGGATGGAGTACCCGATAGCCGGGATAAATGTCCGACTGAGAAAGGCAGCTTTGAGGCTTCTGGCTGTCCTGACCGCGACCAGGATGGCGTGCCGGATACAACAGACAAATGCCCGGATGCACCTGGGTTGCGCATCTATTATGGTTGCCCGGATACAGATGGCGACGGCATAGATGATGGTAGGGATAAATGCCCAAAAGTGGCAGGCACTGTGGCCAATGAAGGATGCCCTGAAATCAAAAATGAAGACAAGCGCACCTTGGAGTTAGCTATGCAGGCAGTCAAATTTAAAAGTGGTAGCGCCATACTGGAAACTGAGTCCAACATTGTATTGAAGGAGATAGCCAGAATCATGACCAAGTATCCGGACTTTAATATGGCAATCAGCGGACACACCGATGACGAAGGAAGTGACTCCGCCAATTTGCTATTGTCCCAGCAACGTGCCAAGGCATGCTACGACAATCTGGTCAAAACCGGTGTGGATGCTAAACGGATGACATATCAGGGATTTGGCGAGTCCAAGCCAATCACCAGCAACGCCACGAAAGAAGGGAAATCCATCAACCGAAGGGTTGAATTCAATCTGATTGTGCGCCAGTAAACTGATGCTGCTCTAGCCACAAATCTCAGTGAATGCTGACCAAGCGGTAAGCGCCCGATGTTTTGCCATTTGTGTGCAACAGTATGGTGTAAGTGCCTGGAAGTAGCATGTCGCTGTTGAAAAGCAACGTGTAGGTGCCGGCTTTCAGCTTTTCATCGAGCAGCGTTTTGATGTTTGTTCCCCTGGAATCCCTGATTTCCCATCTCGCACTGCTGAATTCCGGCAAAGTGAAATTGATATGTACTTCTTCTCCACTACAAGGATTGGGAAACAAGGATACGCGAAATTCATCCTGGATTGCATCATGCACAGAGGAGGCCACGACTTTAATATAATCAGCTACAAACACGGTATCACTTCCCACCTGGTTTGATGCGATCAGCGTGACGCCAAAGCTGCCTGCTTCTTCGTATTTCACGGAAGGGTTCTGGTCCTGTGAAAATTGGGGACTTCCTCCTTCAAACTGCCACGACCACGATGTAGGACCGCCGGAAGTCAGATCAGCAAATTGCACTTCACTGCCCGCCAGGACCATAGTTTTATCTGCGCCAAAGCGACTATCGGGGCGACTTCGCTCCAGCACTGTGACGGCTTTTTGTCGGATTTTTGTATTTGAACCTGCAATATTGGTGGCAGTGAGTGAAACCAGGTGACTTCCTGTTTTGGTATACTTGATCAAAGGATTATTTTCAGTGCTGGTGGCCGGGCTACCATTTTGGAATGTCCATTTGTATGTCACAGTGTTTTCGGAGCATTTTTCTGAAAACTGCACACTCTCGTCCTTGTAGATTGTATCCCTGTTGAAGGTAAAATCTGCCACAGGCTTTACCACGGGGTCACTGATGTGGATATAATCCTCCTTTGTCAGTGTGTCAATGCCTCTTTCATTTCTGACTATGAGTGTCACGTTATAAGCGCCATTTTCTGCATATTTCACTACGGGATTTCTTTCTTCTGAGGTTGCAGGCTGACCATTCTCAAAAAACCACTGCCATTTTGTAGGTTGGTGCGGTGTCAGATCTGTAAAACTGATGGCTTGTGAGGCTGGTGCTGTGGTTTTGTCTGCAATAAACTCTGGTAGTACCTGAAATTTAGCTTCTTCCTGCGTAAAAAATTGCCCCAGCCAGGTTCCATAACTCCTGCTTTCTCCAAAACACCCTGTTACCCAGCTTTCTGTGCGTTTGGGCAGAAATCTTCTGCAGGCAGTAGTATAATCACCCCATCGTTCGAGGTTGCCAGCAAGGAAATCCACCTGGCTGCTGCCTGTTTGCAGTGTATTGGGTTCACTCCAGGAGAAATTTCTGCCGGAGCCTTGGCAAATCCTTTGCTGCTGTGACGGAAACTGGTCAGGGCCTGAAATCAGGTAATTGACCAGGATTTTTTCTTCCATCGGAGACATACCAAAGGCTGTAAATGAAGGATACGCAAGATCTTTTCCTGGCACACTGAGAATTTCAGCTGTAACTTCGCCTTTTTTGACATCCATTCTGCCGTAAAACAAACCCACTTCGCCATTTGCAGTACGCACATGGCTACCCATATGTATGATGCCATTCAGGTATAGGGCCGACCATATTCTTGAATCAAACGTATTGAGAACCGCATTGGTGGCATTTTGCCTGCCGTATGGAGCTAATGTGGTCGACAGGCCTTTTGATTGCATACTGATCAGAGTGGGGTTGTCTGAAAGTTTACCGGTGGTTACGTGGAGATTGTACGAGTCACCACCCAGTTCTTCATTGCTGATAAAGTACATGCTCGCCGGCGAAAGGTCGGTCCATCCTGACGGGGTAGGTACCAGGTTGAACGAAGGTTGTCCGTCTGCATCTTTTATTTCATTGTAGTATTTCCAGGAGAGTTGATTTCCTGCAAAACCTGCCATCTTATCAATCTGATACAAGACTGTATATTGCCAGTTCCCATCGGTATTCCTCATGAGTCCTGAGATGAACAGGTCTTCCTTTGAAAGTGCAACATTTGGATAGTCAAACCAATTGTTGTCGCCATCCGGATTTCCGTCAATTTTGTAATAGTTCCATTCTCCATTTGGATCTTCGGTTTTCGAAAAGGCGATGCACAAAAACGTATTGGATGGCTCTGAACCATGCAAGCACATCAAGATAAATTTTTGTTGTTCTGAATCATACATGACTCTTGGATCATACATTCGGGATCCTAAGCCCAGCAGTTGAAAAAAATCTGCCAGTCCGCGGGTGAAGGTGATGTTTCCATCCGGTCCTGCAAATACGACGTTAGTATTGATGCCTGACACCAAAAAGCCATTGCGCGAAACCGCCATGCTATTATCGAGAGGCACACTATTGTCCCGGCTGTTCCCTCTGAATTGTCTGCCCTGGAAGGGAGGCATCACAGAATCTGATGTGATCGTAAATTTGTTGGTTACAGGGATGGTTTTGAAATTCAGCTGGCGGATTGAATCTAGTATAGTTTGGTTTACTGATGACGCATGCGTGATGCTCTGGTCTTTTTTTAACCTGATATCCCAGTTTTCTGTGATGTGCTGTGCCTGAATAGTGCCTGACAGTGCACTGTTTTGAATTGCTGAGCCGTTATTTTTTCGTAGGATTGAATGTGATGTATCAGGGAAGACCCAGTTTTGTTGGGCAATAGTAGTACTAATGATCTGAACGATGCAAAAGAGAGCAGCGATGATGGTTCTCATGGAAAAGTGGTTGGTTGGAAAGCAAATATACGCAATCCGGTCTTAATAACTACCAAAATACCTGCGAAGGAACCATTCTGAAGACAGAAGTCCAAGGATAAGAAAAAACAGCCATTTCAGTTCGATAATGTGTCGGGTGGACTTACTTTCGTACAATACAGGCTTGATGTTGGTATTTTGCAACAAGGAGTCGGCCAGGGCCTCCAGATTTTGGGGAGACGACAGAAAGCCACCTGTTTGTTCGCTGATTGATTTTAATAGACCGTGTCTGGCTGTCAGGTCAAACTGTTCAAGCTGTATTGCTTCGACGCTGAAAGTACCGGTTGTTGTGAGTACCTTGCCATTGTAATTGGTCGAGGCGGTATAAGAATAGCTCCCTTGTGAAAACAGACCTGCATCGAGCGAGTAATAATTTTGAATTCTGTTGAAGGAAAATGGATATTCTTTTCCAGTTTCATCTTTGATGCTAAGTTGTACATCCGGTTCATTGATCATTTCATAGCCTTCGTTGTATAACTGCGCATCAAACAGGATGACTTCGTTTTCCTTATAAATATTTTTTGACGTACTCGCTCTGAATTTTCGCTTGTCAGATTTTACTGAAGTGAGCTGTACTGTTTTGCCGACAAGTTCATTGACAAGATCATGGTTTTCATGTTGCAAATAGTCAAACAAACGCCATTTCCATATCCCTTCACCACAAATGACGGCTGTTTTGATGCCATTTTGTTCGTCGAAGGTAATGAGGGGGTAATTGGTTTTTATTTTCTTGATATTTTGGTATAGATACACACTTCCGGCTCCCTGTAACTTGTACTCTCCGAAGGGAGTCAGCAGGGGAGGGAAGGATTTTAAGGTTGATTTCAGGACATCGGAAGTGGTGAATAGCGAAAATCCGGAGTTGAATTCACCCTGGATTTCTTCGTTATTGCGACTATTGCCGGCAATTGCAATAGTTTGCTGTGCTTTGTTGAATTTTGGTAAGGAAGTCTGCATTCCTACTATAAAAATTCTCGGTATGGAAAATTTGTCGAGTTGCGATAAGACTCCTTGAATATCAGCATTTTCTGAAGGCAGATTGTGGAGAAAGACCAGGCTGTATTTTGAGAGTGGATCTTTCAGGTCCTTGATAAATGTAATTTCTGCTTCATAGTTTTTATTTGATGACAAGATTGCCTTTAATGCTCCCAGGTCGGGGTGGGGCGCATTTGCCAGTAGTAAAATTTTCTGTCGGCCATCCAGGATTTCAATAAAGATGTCTCTGTTATTATTGGCTGTGTTCCATTCACCGGCTACATTGCCTGCTCGGACTCGGTATCTCGCAATGCCTGGTTTGCCTGCAGTGACCAGGAATGTTTTAGTGGTAAAAAACGTTTTACTTGCAAGGTTTATGGTTTCTGTTGCAACTGGAGTTACAGATTTTCCTGTAATCTGCTCCAGGGTGAGCTGAATGGTACTACCTGAGCACTGAAAGGCTGATATGTCGACCTGAATTGGAAATTGATCGCCAAGATAGGCGATTCTATTGTACAGCACCTGTTGAACATAGACGTCCTTTTTTTGTGTCGTATCTCCTAGCGCAATCGTGTATACGGGCGATTTTATTTTTTCAGCCTGATATTGGGGGTTTGCGCCCTCATTGTAGATACCATCTGTGGCAAGGATAACTGCTCCGAGATTTTGATCTGAATAATTGTCTTCAATATACTGGAATAACTGACTGATATTGGTGCTTTTCAGTTGAAAGCTATCAGCTCCGTTGACGTACACCTGGTCGCCAAATCTGAGGTGGGTTGTTTCAAACTTATCAGAGAGTTTCGTTTTAAGTTCCTGCACTTTTTGACTCCACTGAGAGGAAGACTCTCTGGAGAGGGCACTTCCTATGGATGCTGACTGGTCAGTTGCAAGGATGACCATGGGCCGCTTAGTCTCTTCGAGCACCATTTTGATAAAAGGGGAAAGAAGGAGCAGCGAGATAAAAAACACCGAAGTTCCCCGCAAAAAGGCAAGCAATCGTTTGAACCAGGGTGAATAATTTTGAAATTTATCTTCTTTCCGGTACATAGCCACTGCATAAGCGGCACCCGCCAAAAGGCAGAAAATCAAATACCACCAGGGATATGAAAAACTAAAAGTACTAATCACGTGTTTTTAAGATTGTCGTTGCAAAGATCATAAAAAAGAGCATGCTGTCAAATGTTCAATAGACATACAGACATATTCTTTTACATGGCGTACTTTTACAACGTTATAACCTATAAAAAGATTAAATGCGGTCAATTATCTTCTTACTTTTTGTTCTTTTTGGTGTTTCTGAATTGAAGGCAACCTATATTTTGTTGCCCATGGAGCACGACAAGCAAGCCAATCACCTCAAAGCATATGGCATTACTTATTGGGTTATCAATCAGAAAATTGAAGCGTATTGGTTGTTAAATTATCGTGGTGGGAGTTTTGCATTTCCGCACACCCGGGGGCTTGAGGCGGAATGTAAAGTGAGAGGTGTAAGTTATGAGGTAATTTCTGATGCGGTGTGGCTGCAGATTCGCAATGATATCAGCAACCCGGAGTTGAATCAGGAAGCCATCAAGCTTGAAAAGGCACCTAAGATCGCTGTATATACGCCTGATTTTAATCCGCAGGGAAATAGAATACAGCCCTGGGATGATGCTGTGACGCTTGTTCTGGCCTATGCTGAAATTCCTTTCGAGAAGGTATATGACAGGGAAGTTCTGGAAGGAAAGCTGGCCCAGTACGACTGGCTCCATTTACACCATGAAGATTTTACCGGACAGTATGGTAAATTTTATGGTTCTCAGGGAGGGACACCTTGGTATAAACTGAATCAGCAGAAAACGGAACAGCTGGCGAAGAGTCTTGGCTTTTCCAAGGTTTCCATGTTGAAACTTGCAGTGGCAAAAAAAATCAAGGAATATGTGGAAGCGGGCGGATTCATGTTTGCCATGTGCTCAGCAACAGATACCTATGACATTGCGCTGGCTGCGGAAGGTACAGATATTTGTGCAGAAATGTATGATGGGGATGGTTATGATGCGGGATCGCAGTCAAAACTTGATTTCAGCAAGACTTTTGCGTTTCGGGATTTTCAACTCAACTTGAATCCCCTCGCTTACGAGCACTCCGACATTGATAATAAAGACAGAACTGTGCAAGCTGAAGTGGATTACTTTACGTTGTTTGAATTTTCTGCAAAATGGGATCCTGTGCCCACCATGTTATGCCAGAATCATACGCTGACAGTAAAAGGATTTATGGGACAGGCGACTGCGTTTGAGAGATCAGTCATCAAGCCGGATGTGCTGGTATTGGGAGAAAACCGATCTGCCTCTGAAGTCCGATACATGCATGGCATTCACGGATTTGGCACATGGACCTTTTACGGCGGGCATGACCCGGAAGATTACCGCCACTATGTAGGTGATCCTGAGACAGATTTGAGTTTACATCCAAATAGTGCCGGTTATCGGTTGATTTTGAATAACATCCTCTTTCCGGCTGCCCAAAAGAAGGAGCGGAAGACGTAAGTCAATTTCTTTGGATAACTACGGTTGTTGCCGATTCCGGCAGTTGACTATGAACAAGAGTGTACATGCCATTGGGGAGGTGTGCAACATCTGCAGTCCATTTGTTTTCTGCTGTTTTGGTTGAAGGTAAATAAATACTGATGCCGCTTTCTGAATACAGAATCCATTGAAACTTATCGTTATTTGTTTGATATTCAATGTATAATGCATTGGTTGCAGGATTTGGATAAGCTACAATTTTTGTATTTTTTGAAATCTGATTTGTTTCGGAGGGCGCAGTAAAGGTTATTTTAGACACTTGTCCGCTTGAATAGCCTGCCACATAAAGTTCCTTGTTTCGGTCAGAACCAAAAGCGGAATATTCCTGGTTTTCCAGGTCAGCCAGCTCCTGATTAAGCCATTTTCCATCTGAAGTTTCTTTCAGGCTCCAAAATTTCCCTGTGCAGTAATCTGCATAAATATATTGCCCGTTCATGAAGGGGAACTCGCTTCCTCTGTACACATATCCCCCGGTTACGGAGCAACCAACATCAAACCTATTGTCATAAACATGTACGGGTTTTCTATAATTCCGAGCATCGTTACAACCTGAAAACTGAAATCTCTCAAGGCCTTCATAGCAGCGCCAGCCAAAATTTACTTTTGGTAGTGTCGCGGGTAATACATTGATTTCTTCCCATTTATCCTGTCCAACGTCGGCAATCCACCAGTTGTTTTCCGTTTTATCCAGCGAAAACCTCCAAGGATTGCGTAATCCCAAGGCCCAGATTTCTGGTAGAGTATCAGTTTTTCCGGCAAACGGATTGTCTGAAGGTATCAGATATTTTTCAGTCGTTGTGTTGACGTCAATCCGCAGGATTTTACCCAGGAGATCTTTTGGATTTTGGGATCTGTTGCCCGGATCACCCGCATTACCACCATCACCTGTCGGAATGTATAAGTAGCCATCAGCGCCAAAAGCGAGATCTCCGGCATTATGGTTGTTGAAAGGTTGATTTACTGTGAGAATGATTTTTTCACTGGATGGATCTGCCAGGTCTTTACTGGAAGTACTGGCAGAAAATCTGGATATTGTGGTATTTCCGGCAGCGTTTATATAATTGACGAAGAAATAGCCATTGGATTGGAAATCGGGGTGAAATGCCAGTCCGAGCAAGCCCCGTTCAGTTGCGAGGGAATTGACTTTGGCATCAATATCCAGAAACGGCACCGGATTCACTGCGCCCGAAGGGTTTAAAATTTTAATTTTCCCATCTTTTTCTACTATAAACAATCTGTTATCATCAGGAAGGCCAGAAATCTGGATGGCTACAGGTTTTTGGAAACCACCTGCGACAGGTGTAACTTGTAACGTTTGACCTGCTGACTTGGTTAAGAATAAAGTTAGTAGGAATAAACAAGCCAGACGTAATTTTCTACTTTGCAATTTATGCGAAGGATTCACGTTATTACAGGAGTTATTGATATGCATTATGAAAAACTTTGAACGAAGATATAACATTTTGGGTTGTTGAATTGTCTTACTAAAAACCTTTCTCAGATGTTTCGAATTCTATTTATAATACCATGTTTAGGCTTATTTACTTTTTTGATGGCACAGTCTGCTGTACCCAAATCTGAAAAAGACTCAAGGGCGACTGTCCTTCTCGATAAATTGCGAAAACAATACAAGTCGTATAGTGCTATGGAGGTCGCTTTTGATCTGGAAATTCAGTTGCCGGGAAGGGCAGTTGAAAAACAATCGGGAACAGTCATCCAACAGGGAATGCAGTTTCAGGTGAAGATGAAAGAGCAGGAAATGTATTCTGATGGGAAAACGACCTGGGTCTATCTGAAAAAGAACAAGGAGGTTCAGATTTTTGAGGCGGCTGATGCACTTTCCGGAGGATTCATTTCACCCAGTGATATGATGCAGATGTATGACAATGGTTCATTTTCATATGTGCTTGCAGAAGAGCGGGTTGTACAAGCAAAAAAATATGCTGACATAGAATTCAAACCTGTGGACAGGTATGCGGAATATTCCAAAATCCGCATGACGGTAGATAAAAATTCAAATAAAATGGTATCTTTGAAAGTCTTTTCGAAGGACGGGTCGAGATTTATCCTCCAGGTAAAGTCTCTTGTGCCCAATAAGAAATACGCCCCGGCAATGTTTGTTTTCAATGCGAAAGCAGTTCCGGGGATTCACGTGGAAGATCTGAGGATGAATGATTAGAACCAATTCAGTTACTCAGTTTACCAACCAGCGATTTCTGGCCTCAACCTCCAGAAATCGCTTTTTTTTTATACTGCTATTACAAAATGACCAATTTCTTTAAAAAAAAAAGCCTCCGATGACGAACATTGGAGGCTTTTTTTAGCATACAAAAGTATATTTAATCTGTGATATACGGATAATCTTGTTGTGCGTAGTTATCGTCGTATAATTCAGAGGCAAGAGGGTAAGGAGAATTTTCTGCAAACTCCATGGCTTCCTCTATTTCCTGATCAATGGCCTGAACGATTGCATCTATTTCTGCTTGTGATGCGATATTCTCATTCACCAGTTTTTCCTGGATCAATGTGACTGGATCCTTTTCCTTATATTCTTCCAGCTCGTCCTTTGTTCTGTATTTTGCGGGGTCGGAAACAGAGTGTCCCCGATATCTATATGTCTTGATTTCAAGGTAATAAGGGCCTTTGCCTGATCTGATGTGTGCAGCTGCTCTCATGAATGCATCATGCACGGCAGCCGGATCCATACCATCTACTGCCTCGCTGGGCATATCAAAGGCGGAACCAATTTTATACAGGTCCTGTACATTACTGGTCCGTTTTACGGAAGTGCCCATTGCGTACAGGTTGTTTTCGCAAATGTACAATACAGGCAACTGCCAGGTCATGGCCATATTAAATGATTCATAGAGGGCTCCCTGGCGGGCCGCACCATCACCAAACATTGTGACACAGAGGTTGTCTGTTCCACGGTATTTCTCAGCAAAAGCGATACCTGTTCCAATCGGAATCTGGGCTCCAACGATACCATTTCCACCAAAATAATTGTGTTCGGCCGAGAAGAAGTGCATGCTGCCCCCTTTACCTTTGACACAACCTGTTGATTTACCATACAATTCAGCCATACAGGAACTTGAACTAAGTCCCCTGGCGAGTGCAACACCGTGCTGTCTGTATCCAGTGACAAGTTTGTCCTCAGGTCTCAGGGCTGTGGCAATTGCTCCCGCGATTGCTTCCTGACCAATGTAGACGTGAAAGAAACCTCTGATTTTCTGTTGAGAATACGCAAACAGACCCTTTTCCTCAAAACGTCGAACCCTGTACATGACTTCCAGCCATTTCATGTGCGTGGCCTTGTCATGCTTCAAAGTCTGGCTTTTGCCTGCTTTCTTTTTTTCCAATACTTCTGCCATAATTTACTCAATAATTGGATCAATGAATTGCTGCTTTCTGCACAACGTGTAAAAAAACTAAAGTGCGAATCAGCTTTCAAATTTTACGCAAAATTAGTCCATTGAGCGGAAATAAATCAGTAAATCGGAATTTTTGTTTCGCCTTTTCTCAGTTCGTCAGACTCTGTGGAAGAACCTTGGGCGAGGTTGATTGTTTCAGTCTAAAATAAAATGGGCATTTTTTGAGTTTCTAGACTGAAAAGATGCAAGATATTACGCATATGAAGACACGTATTTTTCTTTTACAGCTCGTACTTTCCTTGATTGTACTTAGTGTTTCAACGGCTTCGACTCAAAATATGCCTACATCTGCTGCGACGGGCGATTCCCTTTACAGGTCGAATATTCTGAAATCAAAGCTCTATGGAGTGTATATTCCGAGAGATATTCCTGACGCCATGCTTCGTTTGGATGGATTGACTGACGCAGATGCCAGAGAAAAGTTGAAAAATATTGATGAAAGGACGATGGCAAGAAAGTTGTTTTTCGGGTTAGGGAGATGGATGGAATACAACTGGAATTTTCAGGAGGGCTCACGTATTTCTCATTTGCTACGGAAAAAGGGGCTTACCTACACTGAGGACATGACGACTGTCATGCTGATTCTTTATCACCGGCATGTAGTAGGCAGAGAGCTGAATGTAGATGCTTTGATTGCGGAAATTGCTGAAAGCAGGAGAAAGAAAATAGAAGAAGAAAAGTCGGGCTTACAGCTTATAGACTCGTTTCGGGTGGTTGTACCTGTGAAAAAGCAATAATTGTTCTTAAGGAAATTGAAGAATTGGTACAGATTTTGATGTTTAAATGAACAATTTGATCTGGAAATCATTCATTTAATATAAAATAGATATCATTTTCATTCAACACTCTAAATTTATTGTTTACATGAAACACATTATTACAGTATTATTTCTTGGACTTTCTGTATTGTTTACAGATAGTTTGATGGGGCAGATCAAGACCCCGGCCGCCAGCCAGATGGCAAAGTTGACAACCACTGTAGGTTTGACAGATATTACATTGGAGTATTCTCGTCCCAGCCGCAGCGGGAGAAAAATTTATGGCGAATTGGTTCCATTCGATGCTATGTGGAGAACTGGTGCCAATAAAAATTCTATGATTTCTTTCAGTGATGATGTGATGATCGGTGGTTCTGAGGTAAAAAAAGGTACTTATGCCATTTTTACCAAACCCGGAAAAACATCATGGGAGGTATATTTTTACAGCGACACTGAAAACTGGGGAGTGCCTGAGAAATGGGATAATGCAAAGGTTGCAGCAAAGGTTATGGTGACACCTGTTTCTGTTCAAAATGTGGAAACGTTTACATTGGAGATCGCCAATGTGTCATACAATGACTGCTATCTGGAGCTAAACTGGGAGACAACCAGCATTCCTGTAAAGATTGACGTGCCAACTGTCAAGAAGGTGACATCAAGCATTACTTCAGTAATGGGTGGACCATCTGCCAATGATTATTCAAGTGCTGCCAGATATTACAGAGAATCCAAAATCGATTTGAGCCAGGCTTTGGTCTGGATGAAAAAAGCAGTGGATATGGGCAATGATAAGTACTGGCATCTACGTCAGTTGTCACTGATCGAAGCAGACCTCGGAAATTACAAGGATGCAATCGAAACTGCAAAAAAGTCTTTAGATAAGGCCAAGGAAGCAGGGAACCAGGATTATGTCAAGATGAACAACGATTCGATCGCTGAGTGGTCAAAGAAAAAGTAATCATTCCTTTTGATAAAGAATGTTTAAGGCGGGAAATCTCCCGCCTTTTTTGTTATTTCTATGTTCATTCAGAATGGAATGTCGTGAATCAGTCGATAGAAAAATTCCGGTATAATTGAAGGTCGTGTTACTACGGCGATCAGCACTCCTGCAATTGCACCGTAAAAATGGGCATCATGATCAATCATGTCGTGCTGGTTGCGAGACGCCCAGGTAGAATACCACAAGTAAAGCACACCAAAAATGATAGCTGGTACTGGAATGATGGCATACAAGCCGAGCATTGACCAGGGTTCCAGCAGAATGTAGTGAAAGAGAATGCCGGAAACACCGCCTGAGGCCCCAACACTGGCAAAATTTGAATGATGTCTGTGCCTGAAGTAGGTCGGAATGTCACCCATGACAATGGTCAGAAGATAGCCAGTCACAAAAAGTATAGGCCCGACAGTAGTACCCAGGTGAAAGGTCAGGCTGTTTTCTACCATATTACCAAACTGGTATAGTACAAACATGTTGACAGCAAGATGAATAAAATCGCCGTGGACAAATCCTGATGTGATCCACCTGTAGTACTCACTGTGACGATACTCACTTACAGGGTAGTGCTTTAATCTCTGAAAATAGTCGTTGTTCTGGAAACAAAGAAGCGAGATCAGACAAGTGAGAATAACCAGATAAAGTGTCATGTTTTCGGATTTTTACTTTTAGGTAAAGATAGAGTTTCAAAATCGCCTGAAAAATTAAACTGCAAAATAGTTCCTGTGATGGGCCATTTTATTCATTGTGATATTTTTCATTCTGCAGGATTGTAAAGGCCCTGTAAGTTTGTTCGGCAAGAATCATTCTTGCCATTTGGTGCGTGAATGTCATAGGAGAAAGAGAGATGAGGGCATTGGCCCTTTGTTTTAGCAATTCGTGATGACCAAAGGCGCCTCCGATATGTAAAATAAGATGTTTAATGGACTGATTCTGGCATTTTTCCAGGAATGCAGCATATTCCTTAGACGTCAGTGGTTTGCCTCTTTCATCCAGAAGGACTAAAAAATCGTCGGTTTTGACTTTAGATAAGATCATTTCGGCTTCCCGCTTAGTGGTTTCAGTGGCATCCTGTGAAGGTTTGACATCTTTCCATTCTTCATAGTGTATCTTGGTATAATGGCTAAGCCGTTTGATATAGATGTCTATACCTTCAATCAGGTATTTCTCTGAAGTTTTTCCGATTGACCAGATACTTATCTTCATCCGTGATGATTTAAATTGGAATGGTTTAACTGAGGTGAATTCCGTGAATTACCGGAAAATAAATGTGTTGATTTCTTGTAATGATGGGTCATTCATTGCGAATTGATGGACTTTCGGTTTTATGCGGAAGGATTCTGTCATGGCAACAAGAATATGAAATATTTCGATTATTTTGGAATCAGGTACAACTTTTATATCTTCACGCAACAAAATTTTGGATTAAATTCGATAGATGTATGGTTTCGGGATCGGTGCAAAACATCAATACATGGCTGAACCAAATCCAAACGGATTTTAAAGCTGCAGTTTCAGTGGATTGTGTCATATTTGGGTATGACAATGATGCGCTTAAAATTCTCCTTTCGCGCTGTGATATGCCTCCTTATGAGCATGATTTATCGTTGCTGGGAGACCTTGTGCACCCCGATGAAACAACGGATGAGGCAGCGCGACGGGTGCTGGTCAATAAAACAGGCTTTACCGATGTCTTTCTCGAACAGGTGCAGGTATTCAGCGATATAAAGCGACATCCATTAGGCCGCGTGATCACAATTGCCTACTATTCGCTGATTAAAATAGACGAGGACCATCTGGAGCATATTGGAAAAAGTGGTCTCTGGGAATGGAAAAATGTGAATGAAATACAATCTCTGGCCTTCGATCACTACAATATCATGCACACTTGCCTGGATAAACTAAAAAAGCAGCTGCGGGAGCAGCCCATTGGTTTTAATTTACTACCTGTCAAATTCAGCTTGTTGCAGTTGCAGCGATTATATGAGGTCATTTTGCAAGTACAGCTGGACAAGCGAAATTTTCGAAGGAAGTTGAAATCCCTCGGCATACTCAAAGAGCTGGATGAAATTGAAACTTCTGTGTCGCACCGTCCTGCTAGACTTTACACATTTGATACGAAAGTGTACGAAAAAAAGAAAATTGCCGGATTTGCCTTCGATTTATAAACTGATCAATCGGCAAATTTCAATGACAGTATCCACAGACTTTTGCATGTCCTGCACAGAAACCCACTCGTATTTGGAGTGAATTGCCTGTTCGCCGGCAAAAAGATTCGGACAGGGAAGTCCCATGTGTGATAATACCGATCCGTCCGTTCCGCCTCTGATGCTGCCTTGCACAGGTTTTACGCCCACGTTTTTCATGGCCTGGATAGCAGTCTCTGAGACATGCGGGTGTTTGTTTAATACGTCTTTCATATTGCGGTACTGCGCCTTCATTTCAAACTCATACCTGGAATTTGGGTAATGCAGGAGCACTTCTTCCGTTTTTTCTTTGATCAGATTTCCATATTCTTCCAGTTTTTCAGTTTGGAAATCACGTAATATAAATTGAATTGTGGCCTTTTCGAGACCGCCTTCAATTTTTGTGGGGTGAATAAATCCCTCCATACCATCTGTTGTTTCCGGTGACAATGATAGTTTCGGAAGTGAAGCTACGATTTCAGATGCAATTTTAATGGCATTTTCCATTTTATCCTTTGCATAACCGGGATGTGCACTGACTCCATGTAGGGTTACCGTGCATGCATTTGCTGAAAAGTTTTCATCTTCGAAACATCCCAGATCACCTGAATCCAGGGTATACCCAAAGTCTGCGTCAAGGAGCTTCAAATCAACTTTGGCAACTCCTTTGCCGATTTCTTCGTCAGTTGTAAACAGCGCCCTGACTTCTCCGTGAGGCAGTGCCGGATTCATAACCAATTGATATAAAGAATCCATGATGATGGCTACACCCGACTTATCGTCACTGCCAAGAAGAGTCAGTCCACTGGCGGTGATGATCTCGTGTCCCAATTTATTCATTAGCGCCGGATACGCTTCGGGAGTAATGACTACTGATGAGTCATCAGGAAGCACAATCGATTGTCCCTGATAATTGGTATGGACAATTGGTTTTACATCAGTGCCACTACAGTCTGGGGCTGTATCCAGATGGGCGCAAAAGAACACTTTCGGTGCGCTCTTGTCAACATTTGCCGGAAGGTATGCATAAATGTACCCTGCATCATTTGTTTGATAGCGAATGCCCATCTGGTCAAGTTCTGAGCACAGCAGCCTTGTCAATTCCTTTTGTTTTTCAGATGACGGAAAGGTCTGACTCACCGGATCGGCTTGTGTATCCAGGGCTACGTCTTGAAGAAACCGTTCTTTGACTGTGTACTGCATATCTGGAAATTTGTGCAAAGATACCGATTTTCCTTTCTGGCAGTATATCTTCGCAACATCAAATCAAGGTAGACCATCGTGCGGAAGGCGTTTTCAGTTTTTGTTTTTTGGGGAGGCATCCAGTTCTTCTCTGCAATGTTTCTTGGAGGTCAACTACAGGCTCCGGCAATTCTTTCTATGAATCAGTTTGCAGGTCTTGGGAAAGTGGATTTGCACACAACCTGGACGGTTATGTTAAAAAAATTTGTCAGCAGTAATGGAAACGTGAGGTACTCTGCCTGGAAAAAGGATCAACAGGCTTTGCAGTCATACCTAAAGAAACTTGCCAGCCTTGAACCACTTGCATCTCAGTCAAGAGATGAGCAAATCGCTTATTGGATCAATTTATATAATGCCTCGACGGTTCATCTTTTACTACAGCATTATCCCGTAAAGAGTATGCAGGATATCGCGAGTGGTAAACCATGGGACATTCGATTTATCAGAGTTGGTTCGAAAACTTTTAGTCTGAATGATATTGAGCACAGTATTTTACGCAAGCGTTTCCGAGATGCACGGATCCATTTTACGATCAATTGTGCTTCAAAATCCTGTCCGCCGTTGAAGAATTCAGCGTATCAAGCTGAAAATTTAGAGAATCAACTT
>JAJTEZ010000024.1:0-10474 GCA_021298335.1 Saprospiraceae bacterium
ACAGAGAATTTAAAATTGCAGCCATCACATCGTGTTCCAACGTCACGGGCATTTTTACGCCCTATCACAAAATGGCGGGTATGGTACATCGGGCGGGAGGCTATTGTTTTGTGGATTTTGCCTGTTCGGCCCCCTACATCGACATTGACATGCATCCCGAGAATGCAGACGAATACCTCGATGCCATCTACTTTTCACCTCATAAATTTTTAGGTGGACCAGGCAGTTCAGGTATCCTGATTTTCCATCAAAAGCTATATCAAAACCGTGTACCCGACAATCCGGGCGGTGGTACCGTCGACTGGACCAATCCCTGGGGCGAACATAAATACCACGATGAAATTGAGGCGAGGGAAGATGGGGGCACTCCTGCCTTTCTCCAAACAATCAGGGTAGCCCTTGCCATTCAATTGAAAGAGGCCATGGGGACTGCTTATATTATGGAACGAGAGCACCAGATACTGGACCGGGTCTGGAAACGAATGCCCCACATTCCCGGCATGAACATTCTTGCAGGACATCACCACGACCGGTTGGGCGTGATCTCCTTTTATATCACGGGCCTACACTTCAACCTCGCTGTAAAAATCCTCAACGACAGGTTTGGCATCCAGATGAGAGGAGGCTGCTCCTGCGCCGGCACCTACGGGCATTATTTGCTGGAAATTTCGTTCGAATTATCAAAAACCGTGACGGCAGAAATTTCCAACGGCTACTTTGCCAATAAAATGGGATGGGTCAGAATGTCTTTCCACCCCACCACTACAGACCAGGAGGTAGATTACATTCTGGATTCTCTGGAAAGTCTGGCACTCCATTATGAAGAATGGCAACAGGAGTACGAATACATGCCGGAAAGTAATGAGTTCAGGCACCGCCATGAACCTACGGATCTAGCCAGCGAGGTGGCAGCATTTTTTCAATTAAACCAACTTTCGGATGTCGCGCATATATCTTGACAATGCTTCTACAACCCCAGTATTACCTATCGTAGCGGATCAGATGTACACCATTTTACAGGAGCACTATGGTAATCCCTCCTCTATTCATGCACATGGAAGGAAGACCAGAGCCATCATCGAGGAAGCGAGAAAAAAAGTTGCCCGAATCATCAATGCTTCTGTGGGTGAAGTATTCTTTACTTCGTCTGCGACAGAAGCCAATAATTTAGTGCTGAAAAATATTGTCAGCGACCGGGGGATCAGAAGAATCATCAGTTGCCGAACTGAACACCATTGCGTCCTGCATTCCCTGGAATACGTGGCAAGAACGACAAATTGTGTCGTCGAATATCTGGATGTCGACGACAAGGGCCGGTTGGATTATGCTGTCCTCGAACAATCCCTGAGCACTTGTACCGGCCCGGTTTTGGTCAGCCTGATGTTTGGCAACAATGAAATCGGTACTCTTCATGATGCAGAACTCATCGGTCAGATTTGCCATAAACATAAAGCGCTGTTTCATTGCGATGCGGTGCAGGCACTGGGAAAACTACCTGTTGACGTACAAAAGTTGGGGGCGCACTATTTATCAGGGTCTGCGCACAAGTTTCACGGGCCAAAAGGTTCCGGAATCGCATTTATTTCCGGCGACGCCATGTTGTCTCCTCTGCTCCATGGGGGCGCACAGGAACGAAACATGCGCGCAGGCACAGAAAATGTGGCAGGCATAGCGGGATTAGCCACAGCATTGGAATGGTGTGCGGAACATCGGGAAGAACATCAACGATTGATTCACTCGCTCAAACAGCAGTTTCGGGGATTGCTGCAGGAGGGAATTCCGCAAGTTGCCTTCAACGGTGCAGATGGTCCGGAAAGCCTCGCCCATATTTTGAGTGTTGCTTTTCCTCCCCACCCCGGCGACGAATTGCTGGTCATGAACCTCGACATTGCCGGAATATCGGTTTCTTCGGGCAGCGCCTGCAGCTCGGGCATCGAGGAAGATTCTCATGTGTTGACGGCGATTGGTCATGACAGCGCCAGAAAAACAATTCGGTTTTCGTTTTCAGCGCTGAATACTGCTTCAGAAGTGGAAGAGGCAGCAAGGAAGGTCATCCAGCTGATTAAATCCTGAGTCAAACAATCAACACGGAACAAAACGCACCTCATCGCCCGGAATTAGCACGCAGTAGGGCTCTTTTTCTGGTTGAAACAGAGAAAATTCCGTTCTGCCAATCACAAACCAACCGCCCGGGCTATCTGACGGATAAATCCCTGTCTGGTTTCCTCCGATGGCCACAGAGCCGCCTTTGATCATTCTGTCGTGTATGGGCTTTCGGGGTACTACCAGTTGATCGGGCAATCCAAACAAATACGGGAATCCCGGCAAAAAGCCGATAAAGGCGACGAGGTATGTCGGCAGACAATGCGCCTCAATCAATTCGCTATGGGAAAGTCCGGTAATGTTTATCACTTCCTTCATGTCATACTCTGCAGCGGATGCGTATTGCACCGGAATTTCCCAAAGAGTCGTGTTGATAGGAGTTGCCTGGATAAAACACCGGCCCGCCTGTTCCTGCACCCACGCTGCCAACTCCTGAAAACGCATGATTTCCGGGCGGAAAAACACGCCTATTGAATCATAGGCCGGTACAATATCGAGAATTGCCGGGTTGTCCTGACTTTTAAGAAAATGAAACAAAGTATGCACCTGCCGGATTACATGAAGGGGCTGTCCTTCGGTCCATCGGATGAGCAGAGCACCTTTGCCCATGAAAAAAATATCCGTGTATTCAATCTGCATCCTGTAAAAACTGATGTATGGCTTGTAAAATAGTAACGGAATGTGTGTGGTCGCCATGAACACAGATTGTCTCAGCCTTGATGGGAATCGTCATTTTCTCTGCAGTGACTACCACTCCAGCCAAAATCGATTTGAGTTGTTCCACCGCCTCAGCCGCATCCTCGATGACAGCACCAGTGCTTCCTCTGGGCAGTAGCAAGCCATGCTTGTCATACCGACGATCAGCAAACGCTTCAGCCATGACTTTACTACCTGCCGCCCTACCCTTTTCAGCCATTTTGGAAGTATCAGGAGCGATAATGACAAGCCCACTATCGACCGAACGAACAGCAGCCACAAAAGTCTCCGCTTCATCCGCATCAACTGCTGCGCGATTGTACAGAGCGCCATGCGCCTTGACATGGTACAAGCTACCGCCCATAGCTTCTATACAATCTTTGACAACACGGATTTGATCTTCGATGGATTGTTGCAAAACAGCCCTTTCCATTGGAATGTATATTCGACCAAAATTTTCCCGGTCGGGATAGGAAGGGTGAGCACCCACCAGCACATTGTGCTTTACGGCAAGAGCGACGGCATTTTGAATGGTCATGGCATCACCGCCATGTCCCCCACAAGCGACATTCACAGCACCGGAAAGAGGGATGATTGCCTCATCATTCCCCACGATCCTGTCAAACCAGGATTCTCCTACGTCACAATTGATCAGAACGGGAAATTTGTGTTTCATATATTTATATTTCGCTTATCACTCTCTGAGTAACTGATTGTCAATGCCATATGGAATTCGCATGAGAAATAATCATGGTGTTTTGCGTGATCGCCTCATGCTCATTTCATATATTTATATTTCGCTTATCACTCTCTTAGTGACTGATTATCAATGTCATATGGAATCCGAATGAGAAACAATCATCTTGGTTTGCGTGATTTCCTCATGCTCTTTTCATGTAAAAGTTGCCCTATTTTGAAATAGCTTCAGGATGATGACGAATATCATCGAGAAAGCGTAAAAATTCGAGAACATCAGTGAAGCAATTTTCCCTAAAATCTGCTAACTTCACAAAAATATCGAAAAATGACAAAAAAGCGAATTCTTATGGGTTTATTGGTAGGATTGGTATTGATTCAGTTCATCCGTATTGATAAAACCTTACCAGATTCAGACCCGGTCCAAGACTTTCTGACCGTCAATGCCACTGATGAGGGAACGGCAAAAGTCATACGTGACGCCTGCTATGACTGCCATTCCCATCAAACTGAGTATCCCTGGTATACCCATGTAGCACCTTTGTCCTGGTGGATACAAAATCACATTCTGGAAGGCAGGGAGCACCTGAATTTTTCTATCTGGTCAACGTATCCAGCAAAAAAAATGCATCATAAGCTGGAAGAATGCGTTGAAATGACCAAAGAAGGAGAAATGCCAATGGCGAGCTTCACCTGGACCCACCCGGAGGCCAGATTGAGCATTGAACAAAAAGCGGCTCTTACGGGTTACTTTCAAAAATTGTACGGAGAGGCAGGGGAATAATTTGGTTTGATGGCTTTTGGAAGGCTTCACACAAGTCATGGCGAGGCAATCAACATCAATAAATGCTTTTGACTTCAAAGCCCTTCTACATAAAACGCCCAATGCATGGAAGTTCAGAAAGTTCCGTTTGACCAGATACCCGCTCTTTCCCATAAAGATGTTTTTTATCAGCTACATTTTGATCAACTCGCATCCTTTACTTCATTTGAGCCATCGATGGAAGGCATGGCGAAGGCGATTGAAGAGCGTAAAAAATTTCAGGTCGACCGAAAATTACTTGTTTCTGTTCTGCAAAGTCAGTACGAACCCATAGGTACCACATTCCCGCAGCAGCAGGCGATCAATGCATTGGCTGAGGAAAATACCTTTACCGTTGTCACAGCACACCAGCCGGTTCTTCTTGGAGGTCCAGCCTATTATTTTTATAAAATCTTTTCTGCAATTCACCTGGCCAGAAGTTTACAGCAAACATTTCCGACCGCTAAGTTTGTTCCGGTGTTTATCAACGGATCCGAGGACCACGATTTTGAAGAAGTCAGAAACGTGTGGCTTTTCGGTAAAAAAGTCAGCTGGGAGAGTCACCAATCCGGACCAGTCGGCCGATTTTCCACAGGGGGACTGGCAGAAGCCATCGATCAGGCTGCCGATATCCTGGGAACAAGCGCGTTTGCCACACAGATGGCAGAAGCGTGGAGGACTGCGCTGAACACATCAACAACCTACAATGAGTTTGTATTCTCCTGGCTCAATAAAATCCTGGGTGAGGAGGGCCTTCTGATCCTTTCGATGGACGACAAGCGGCTAAAGCAGGCTTTCGTTCCGGTGATGGAAAGAGAAATTGTAGAAATGCCAAGTGAACAATGGGTCAAGGAAACACAGGATAGGCTTGCAGCGTTCCATTTTAAGCCACAGGCTTATGTTCGGGATGTGAACCTGTTTTACATGCAGGAGAATTCCCGGGAAAGAATATCCTTCCAGGACGGTAAATATACAATTCAGCATCAGAAGAAAGAATACAGTCGTTCTGAGTTGGTTGAACTCCTTTATGCGGAACCAGAAAATTTTAGTCCAAATGTTGTCTTGCGGCCGTTGTATCAGGAGGCGATCCTTCCCAACCTGGCCTATATTGGAGGGGGCGGTGAACTGGCCTACTGGCTGGAACGAAAAACGCAATTTGCCCATTTCGACATCTTTTTTCCTGTTTTGATCAGGCGCAATTCTGCTTTGCTGGTTGCTTCCTCTATTCGCAAGTCGATGGAGAAACTAGGCATTTCTACGGAAGAAATCTTTCAGCCAATGGACAGAATTTTAACTTCGTTTCTGGAAAGAGTTTCTCAGGGAGAATTTCATCTGGATGGTGAAAAAGAGCTTTTAGAAATATTGCTGGAAAAAATAGGCTTAAAAGCGAAGGCCATCGACCCTACACTGGAAGCTTTTGCCTTGGGTGAAGGTCAAAAAATGTTAAAAGGCCTGGAACACATTGAAGCGAGGTTAAAGAAAGCCCTGAAGCAAAAAGAAGAGACCAATGTCGCACAGCTTCAGAATCTGAAACTAAAGCTATTTCCGGAGGAAAAATTACAGGAACGCCACGATAGCCTGTTTCAGTTTTGGGTAAACCAGGGTGAAGACTGGCAAAAGCGACTAATTGAAATGATGGATCCTCTTGACAAGGAGTTTTTAGTCATTGACCTCTGAGGTTTCTGTTTCAGTTTTGCGGACATCAAAGCAACTCAGGAGATCAGACAACCTGTTTTTCAGCTCTTTGCGATGTACGATAAAATCCAGAAAGCCATGTTCCAGGAGGTATTCAGAAGTTTGAAAACCTTCAGGTAGATCCCGTTTGATTGTCTCCTTGATCACCCGCGGACCTGCGAAGCCGATAAGCGCCTCTGGCTCGGCAAAATTGATATCTCCCAGCATGGCGTAAGAGGCTGTTACCCCACCGGTCGTAGGGTCTGTCATGAATGAAAAGTAGGGAATCCCTTTTTTAGCGAGGAGAGTGAGTTTTGCAGAAGTTTTAGCCATCTGCATCAGAGAAAATGCAGATTCCATCATCCGTGCTCCACCCGATTTCGAAATGATCATCAAAGGAACGTGGTTGTCGATGCAAAAATCAATTGCTCTGGAGATCTTTTCACCGACTACCGAGCCCATTGAACCACCGATAAAGCCAAAATCCATGCAGGCTACAAGCAGCGGATATTTATTGACCTTGCCGGACGCCACGGACATGGAATCTTTCAGATTTGTCTTTTGATATGCCTCTGTCAGACGTTCCTCGTACGTTTTTACATCCTTAAACTGAAGCATATCCACTGAAATGATGTCGTCAAACAACCGGGTAAACTTGCCATCAAAAATGATATCAAAATACTCAGTAGAGCCAATGCGTGTGTGAAACTCGCACTTGGGACAGATGTATAGATTTTCCATCAGGTCCTTGACTGTGGTCATTTCGCTGCACTTGGGACACTTATGCCACAAACCATCGGGTGTCTCCTTTTTATTCTTTGTGGCAGTTTGAATGCCTTCCTTCAATCGTTTGAACCAACTCATTTTACTTTGTTTTGTGGTGGTTTACCGAAACAGTTTACCGCCACAAAAATAGGAATATAGCAATACCTTTGAAAAAGAAACAGAGTTTTTCTGCAATTTATCTCTTTTTTTACGGACGACCAAGTAAGATTCAGGTGAATCCATGGAAAACCGGTGTCCACCACAAAGATAATCAGGGAACAATGTGCCACGGTTTCCGAATTTTTCTGACCTTTGTGCTCTGAAATTTAAAGATATGTCACAAGGAAATAAGGATTTTAAACGAATTACCACCCACGTCCTTCAGGCGATGAAGGATAAAGGAGAAAAGATTTCTATGTTGACGGCCTACGACTTTAGTATGGCAAAAATACTGGATGCAGGAGGGATAGACATTCTGTTGGTGGGTGATTCCGCATCCAATGTAATGGCAGGACATGAAACCACATTGCCAATCACCCTTGACCAGATGATTTACCACGCACAGGAAAGAATCCGGCGCTCATGCGGTTAAACTCGAAGGAGGGTCTGAAATCGAAGAATCCGTCAAGCGAATCCTTTCTGCCGGCGTGCCTGTCATGGGACATCTTGGGTTAACACCGCAAAGCATTTATAAATTTGGCACTTATTCTGTCCGCGCCAAGGAGGAGGCGGAGGCTCAAAAACTACTTGAGGATGCCATTTTGCTCCAAAACCTTGGCTGCTTTGCCCTGGTACTGGAAAAAATCCCGGCTACATTGGGTAAAAAAGTTTCAGAGTCCCTGCACATCCCTGTCATCGGCATTGGCGCCGGAAATGGAACAGATGGGCAGGTTCTGGTGGTGCATGATATGCTCGGACTTACACATGAGTTTCATCCACGCTTTTTGAGGCGTTACCTCAATTTATTTGAGACCATTAAAGACACTGTTGGTTTGTACGTTGCAGATGTGAAAGCCGGCAACTTCCCAAGTGAAGACGAACAATATTGAAATCAGCCGTGTCATGAAACAAAAACGTATCTTTCTTGGTATTGGTCTTCTTATCGCCATAGGGGGACTGTTGCTTTACATTCTGGGCATACGACCGGCTCTTGTGCAAAACACAGCATTTGAGGCATCAAAAAAAGTCCTGTTTGTACCTTCCGGAACACAAAATGAACAGCTGGAACAAATTCTGCTCCGTGACTCCTTCGTAGCAGATCTTTCATCCTTCCAGCGCACTGCCCTGGTCATGCGTTTTAACCGCGAAAACATCCGTCCGGGAAGATATAACATCACAAAAGGCATGACCAATCGTGCACTGGTGGGAAAATTGCGCTCAGGTGCACAGGATGCGCAAAAAGTCGTAATAAACAACATTCGGCTCGTGAACGACCTCGCGGGAAAAGCTTCCAGATATTTCGAAAGTGACTCCCTCGCATTTCTGCAATACCTGACAGATCCTGCGACTTCTACTGAGTACCAATTTTCCCAAGAGAAGTTTTTGACCATGTTTTTGCCCAACACGTATGAAATGTTCTGGACTACCACACCGGAAAAGTTTGTTGCGCGGATGAAAAAGGAATACGATGACTTCTGGACAAAAGAACGTCTCGACCAGCTTCAAAAAAATGGCCTGGACCCCACGAAAGCTTATATCCTGGCCTCCATTGTAGAAAAAGAGAGTAATTACAATCCTGAACGACCGACCATTGCTGGTGTCTACCTGAACCGGCTGAAAAGTGGCGAAAAACTGCAAGCAGATCCCACGGTCGTGTTTGCCACCGGCGATTTTACGATACAACGAGTTTTGTATGAACATTTAAAGACAGAATCCCCTTACAATACTTACCTCTACGCCGGTTTACCACCCGGGCCGATCTGCATGCCTTCAATGGCAAGTCTGGAGGCAGTGATTCATGCTGAAAACCACGACTACTTTTTCTTTTGCGCCAAAGCAGACAATAGCGGCATCCACGCATTTGCCAAAGACTATGGCAGTCACCTGAAAAACGCTGAGGCTTTTGCCAACTGGCTGAATTCCCGAAAAATCAAATGACAAAAAAAGGCCCTTCAACTGACTTGAAGGGCCTTTTTAGATTTTTACTGGAAAATAATACTATCCTTCATTCTTGTCCAGAACATCCTTAAACAGAATAGCATCTTTATATTCCTTTTTAAACTCATACTTCAAAACATCGAAAGTGGTAACCAAACCCACAAGCTTTCCCTCAGAAACGACAGGAAGTGCGTGAAAGCGGTTATCCAGAAAGAGCTCAGCAGCTGTTCCTACCTTATCTTCAGGCTCGATTTTTACTAATTTTGTGCTCATGACCTTTGACACGGATACACTACCGTATTGTTCGTGGGAAATATTTGCTTTCCAGAGATCATATGTCGTGACCATTCCAACCAGCGCACCATCCTCAGTCACTGGAATGTGGTGGATTTTGTGCGTTGAAAATATCTGGTACACTTCAGAAAGCAGGCTATCAGGTGAAAGCGTAATCAGATCTTTGATCATAATTGTTGCCACTTTTTCGTTCATCATAGGTGAGGATTTTTACTATTAGAAATTACAGAACATCCTAAAGATAGGCAGATTTTGTGTGATCCCAGGTGATTTACGGAAAATAATTTAAAATTATAACTTCTTTTTCAGTGCCATCAGTTCATCTCTCAATTGAGCAGCCGTAATAAAATCGAGGTCTTTGGCTGCTTTTTTCATGCGTCGCTCTGTCTCGTCAACGAGCTTTTTTAGCTGGTCGCCGGAAAGGTGTGCAACGATCGGATCTGCTGCAATATCATGCCTATGTTCTTCTTCAACGTATGCCACCGGTTTCTTACCCCGAATATCGAGGATTGATTTTTGATTCAAGATATCTTCTCTGCTTTTCGACACTGTACGGGGTGTAATTTGATGATCGTCGTTATAAGCCATTTGTACGGACCTGCGGCGGTTTGTTTCATCGATAGTCTGTTGCATGCTTTCCGTCACTTTATCCGCATAAAAAATAACAAGTCCATTACTGTTTCTGGCGGCTCGTCCGGCGGTCTGAGTCAACGATCGTGTATTGCGTAAAAAGCCTTCTTTGTCTGCATCCAGCACGGCCACTAATGACACTTCAGGCAAGTCGAGACCTTCCCTCAGCAGATTGACCCCCACCAGCACATCAAATTCTCCCAGACGAAGGTCTCTGATGATTTCCACTCTGTCGAGCGTGTCCACTTCGCTGTGTATGTATCTTACTCTGATTTGCAGACGCGTCAGATATTTTGTCAGCTCTTCAGCCATTCGTTTGGTGAGTGTTGTAACCAGAATACGCTCGTCTATCGTCGTTCTCTTTCTGATTTCTTCGAGTAAGTCGTCGATCTGATTGAGACTGGGTCTGACTTCGATCGGTGGATCCCGCAAGCCGGTGGGTCTGACGATCTGTTCTACCACAAGGCCTTCCGTTTTTTCGAGTTCATAGTCACCGGGAGTAGCGCTGACAAATACCACCTGGTTGATGATGTTTTCAAATTCCTCAAAATTCAGTGGTCGGTTGTCCATCGCCGAAGGAAGCCTGAATCCAAAATTGACCAAATTCAGTTTTCGCGCCCGGTCACCGCCCCACATACCCCGAATCTGGGGAATTGTCTGGTGGCTTTCATCGATAAACATTAAAAAATCATTCGGAAAGTAATCGAGAAGACAAAA
>JAJTEZ010000024.1:10543-27025 GCA_021298335.1 Saprospiraceae bacterium
TCGCGTGCCCTGTATTCTTCCATCAAAAAAACGGGAGTAATTTTCTATGCCGTTGCAATACCCCAGCTCGCGAATCATTTCAAGATCGAAGGTCACCCGTTCCCTGATGCGTTGGGCTTCAATATATCGACCTTCCTCCTGAAAAAAGCGCTCGTGGTTATACAGTTCGTCTTCAATCTGCCGGATGACCTGGTTGAGTCTGTCTTTAGGGGCAACGTATAAATTGGCAGGAAAAATGGCCGCATGCTCCAGTTCGACAATCCTTTTCCCGGATTGCATATCGAGCTGTTCGATGATTTCGATTTCATCTCCAAAGAACACTATTCTATATCCAAAATCCACATACGGGAGGTGAATGTCCACTGTATCTCCTTTCACACGGAATGTTCCCCGTTTAAAATCTGTCTCCGTCCGTGAATACAGACTTTGCACCAGGCTATACAAAAAACTATTTCGGGAGATCACCTGTCCCTTTTGAATGCGGATGATGCCCGTTTTATAATCCTCGGGGTTACCCATACCATAAATGCATGAAACTGAGGAAACGATGATGACATCACGGCGACCAGACAACAATGAAGAAGTGGCCCGTAAGCGCAGTTTGTCAATTTCTTCATTAATTTGCAGGTCCTTTTCGATATAGGTATCAGAATGCGTGAGGTATGCTTCAGGTTGGTAGTAATCGTAGTAGGACACAAAATACTCTACGGCATTATCCGGGAAAAATTCACACAATTCTGCGTACAGTTGTGCCGTCAGCGTTTTGTTATGAGTGAGCACCAATGTCGGCCTGTTTAATTGCGAAATGACATTGGCCATGGTAAACGTTTTCCCTGAACCGGTCACGCCAAGCAATACCTGAAATCTTTCATGCTGACTTAAACCTGCCACCAGCTGGGCAATTACCTTCGGCTGGTCACCGGTAGGTTTATAGACTGACGTAATCTGAAATGACATACCCTGACTTTGCTCTTGCAAAGATAAAGTTTATTCCCTGTGATGATTCTTTGAGCCGTTCACATGCCTTTTCAATCCCTACTGCAAGAAAATACGTTCTGACCGTCATCAAAACAAACAAAAATAAATATCACACGATTCGATATTATGTATGGTTTAAAAATAAAATGAATTTAGTTTCCAAATTTAATATTTTTGAATGTTGCTTTAAAATATGTAATTTTGCCCTAGAAAATGATGTGTAAGCCTGAAAAGCTGAATGTTTTGGCGGGAAGTACCATTTTCAAAAACCAACCATTTGACCTGCAAACTGAATGAACCATGATTGCCACCATTGAAACACTTCCGCTGGAGGTAAGGTCTGTCGAGGAAAATAATCCGGAAGCTTTCAAGGAAGCGGTAATTCACGACTATTGGATTTGCCTGGTAAGTCGAGAAGCCAGCCTTCTCGCCCGAAAGGAAGTGTTGGGTGGCAAAGCAAAATTTGGCATCCTGGGAGACGGGAAGGAGGTTCCACAGGTAGCCATGGCCCGGTCTTTCAAAACTGGCGACTGGCGTTCAGGATATTACCGCGACCAGACATTCATGTTTGCGCGGGGACTCTGCTCTATCGAACAGTTCTTTGCTCAACTCTATGCCGACACCGAGAATGACCCTTTTTCTGGTGGTCGCCAGATGAACAGCCACTACGCAACACCCACAATTGACGGAGATGGAGAATGGATAAATCATACAGAAATGTATAACGTTTCTGCTGATATTTCCTGTACAGGAGGGCAAATGGCCCGCTCACTGGGCATTGCCATGGCATCACGACTGCACAGGGAAGTGACACAACCCGAACAGCACCTTTTTTCCAATCAGGGCAAAGAAATCAGTTTTGTGACCATCGGAGACAGTTCTACCTCTGAGGGAGTTTTCTAGGAGACCTTGAATGCCGCCGCTGTCATGCAGGTACCTCTGCTTGTGGCTGTCTGGGATGACGGATATGGCATCAGCGTTCCAGTTGAAATGCAGACCGCGAAGTCCTCTATTTCCCGCGTCCTGGAAGGATTTATCCCAAAAGGTGATGAAAAAGGGCTGAAGGTGTATACCGTCAATGGCTGGGATTACCCTGGTGTTGTCGCTTTGTTTGAAAAAGTGACAGGTGAGATGAGGGCCAACCACGAACCTGTAGTTATCCACGTCGAAGAACTGACACAGCCTCAGGGGCATTCAACCAGTGGATCACATGAGAGATATAAGTCTCCGGAGCGACTCCAGTGGGAAAAAGAAAACGACTGTATCCGCAAAATGGGACTTTGGATGCTGGAAAACCATCTCGTAAGTCAGGAGGATCTGGATGAGTTACTGGCCAAAGCTACGGCTTATGTCAAGCAAGGAAGAGATCAAGCATGGAGCGCTTACCAGACAAATCTGCAAAAGCTCAAAGAATCCCTCCTTGCAATCTATGCAAGACTTCCTGAACAACTTCGTTCCGAAGCAATACAGGAACTCCAAAGGGACCTGGCTGCATCGCCAAATATGGTCTTCAGCGAACTGGTTTCCAATGCCCGCCGGCTTTTGCTTCAATGGAAGCGCTTTGGCTCTGCCCCTGACGAACTCCTGGTTTCGCTGATCAAAGAAAATACCAGTACAGGAAAGCAGAGATATGAAAGCCACTTGTATAGCGAGACGAAATACGCGGCAGTGAATGTGCCTGTAGTTGCAGCAAAATATGGTCTGAATCCGGAAAGTGTTCCCGGCCACCAGGTACTCAATAAGTATTTTGATGAATTACTTACGGATAACCCAGCTGTGATTGCATTTGGTGAAGATGTTGGCCATATCGGTGATGTCAACCAGGGCTTTGCAGGTCTCCAGCTCAGGCATGGTGCAAGCCGTGTTTTTGACACCGGTATACGGGAATGGACAATCATGGGCCAGGCCCTTGGCAGTGCAATGCGCGGTTTCAGGCCGATTGCAGAAATCCAGTACCTGGATTATATGGCTTACGCTTTTTCCTTGCTTTCTGATGATCTTGCCACACTGCGTTATCGCTCTGCCGGCATCCAGAAAGCACCGGTCGTCGTGCGTACCCGAGGCCACCGACTGGAAGGAATCTGGCATGCAGGCTCGCCTATGGGTATGATCATCACATCGATGAGGGGTATCTATCTTTGCGTTCCCCGCAATATGGTGCAGGCGATTGGCATGTACAATACGCTCCTAAAATCTGATGATCCGGGAATTGTGGTTGAATGCCTCAACGGATACAGACTCAAAGAAAAAATTCCTTCCAACCTGCTGGAATTCACCCTGCCACTTGGTGTGCCGGAAATCCTGGAAGATGGTACTGACCTGACTCTTGTCACCTATGGATCCTGCGTCAGGGAAGCGCAAAAAGGCATCGACATGGTGAAACCGTTTGGCATTTCTGTCGAACTGATCGATGTTCAGACACTCCTCCCCTTTGACACAGAAGGAGTCATTGTCTCTTCCTTGAAAAAAACAAACAGAATCATCTTTCTGGATGAAGATGTTCCAGGAGGGGCCACCGCCTATATGATGCAGGAAGTACTGGAGAAATGGGACGGATACAAATACCTCGATGCAAAACCGGTGACACTGAGCGCAAAAGCACATCGTACTCCCTTCGGATCTGATGGTGATTATTTCACAAAACCAGGTGCAGATGATGTATGTGACTGCATTTTACAAGTGATGAAAGATTCCTTTCCCAATAGATTTTAATTGCACCGGACTCAATTTTATTACGGATTTTCAGAAGAATCTGTTTCAAACAGTCGGAGAATCATTAACTTTGAACCAAGTTTTGTAATTTCATTCATTCTTTACACAAACTCCTCACACTTTTGGAAAAATGTCTTGTCATAGTACCTACATACAATGAAATTGAAAATATTCATGACATTGTGGCTGCAGTACTTAGACAGGGGGCTCAGTTTCATGTGCTCATTGTTGATGACAAATCTCCTGATGGCACCGGTGAAGTGGCAGAGATTCTCTCTAAAAAGGATGACAGGGTACATGTGCTTCATCGAAGCGGAAAGCAGGGATTAGGTACAGCTTACATCGCGGGATTCCGATATGGTCTCGAAAAAGACTTCGACTTCATTTTTGAAATGGATGCAGACTTCAGTCACAATCCGGACGATCTCCCCCGCCTGCTGGACGCCTGCCTGAATACCGGGGCAGATGTTGCTGTAGGCAGCAGATACGTAAAAGGTGGAAACATCAAAAACTGGTCGAAAGACAGGCTTATATTATCTTATGGGGCATCCTTGTATGTCCGCATGATTACCGGATTGCCTGTATCAGATCCTACAGCCGGCTTTATTTGCTACACAAAACGTGTTTTGGCGTCGCTGGATCTCTCAAAAATTCAGTTTGTAGGTTATACGTTCCAGATTGAAATGAAATACTACTCATGGTTGAAAGGCTACACACTGCAGGAGATACCCATTACTTTTGTAGACCGCGAAAAAGGCAGTTCCAAAATGCATGCGAATATTGTTTCTGAGGCCATCAAAGGCGTCATCAATATGCGCTGGAAAAAGCTTACTGGCTTTTACCACAAATAAGTCCCGCAAACATACCAATAACACATTATAATTATTTATATATTATAATGTCTGTTTTTTGTATTTTTTTACCTCTGAATTCTGTTCGATCTTTGTATTGTCAAAATCATTAAAGCCACACATTTTATACCTAATGAGATTGACGGTGAAGAGCGAAAGAGCAACCACCAAAATAAATTAGCCGTAACGAGTCTGGTGTTCAGATTCGCACGATTTTAGAGATTGGGTTATGTCCAAGGTATTCAAGGACGTAGAAATGATTAGTTCATGGGTTATTAAAAATGGTCGCTTGGGGGAGCGGCCATTTTTTTAAAAAGAGAACATTTCCAAACGATATAAATAAAAAAATATGAAACTCTATTCTTTTTTCATTCTCGCTGCAAGTTTACTTATAGTATCAGGATGCGGCAACGATAGCCCTGAAGAAGAAATAGCAGGCACCTGGAAGGCCTCAAAACTGGTCAATGCCGGCTGTGCAGACACCAATGAAAATCAGAACCTGACTTTTTCGAACGGCAATTATGTGGATCCGGCTTTAAACCTCGAGCTGAGCCTCTCCATCACGCTGAATGCAGATAAAACCTACTCAACCTCAACCTCATCCAGTATATCAAATGCAACAGAAAATAATGTAGAAAAAGGGATTTTTACTATTTCCGGAAATACCCTTACGTTTTGTCCTTCCGGGGCAGAGTGCAACGTGAGAGAATACATGATTTCAGGAAATACCCTCGTAGTCAGATCTTCTGAACAAGACAGCAAATGTAAGACAGAGTTGACATTGGTCAGATAATCTGTTTGTTTAAATATTCTGAAACACCATACAGAACTTCTATTGTTCGTATGGTGTTTCTGTTTTATACCAATACCCTGAGCCAATGAATCTCTCTTTTGGATTTTCTCCCTGCCCAAATGATACTTTCATGTTTGAGCCTATTGTTGCCAGGAGAATTGATACAGAAGGACTTGCATTCGACATTCACCTTGCCGACGTCGAAACCCTCAACAAAGAAGCAATCTCACAAGGTCCTGACATCACAAAACTTTCATTCAACGCCTTTACAAGCGTCATAGAATCCTATCAAATGCTGTCAAGTGGTGCTGCCCTCGGTAGAAAGTGTGGACCACTGCTCATTTCAAAAACGAAATTTGCTCCAGAAGACCCAGCCAGTTGCCAGATTGCCATTCCCGGAAAATATACAACCGCTTTTTTATTACTGAAATATGCGTACCCTCAGCTAACTCAGTTCACAGAAATGGTGTTTTCTGATATCGAAGAGGCGGTCCTGTCAGGTCAGGTAGATGCCGGGGTGATCATTCATGAAAATCGGTTTACCTATGCAGAGAAAGGTCTTTATTGCTGGAAAGACCTGGGAGAGTACTGGGAAGAAAACACAGGCTTCCCCATCCCTCTTGGGGGAATTGCTGTCCGGAGATCACTGCCTGAAACGGTCAAGAAAACCATCGCCAGGGTCATTCAGCGCAGCGTAGTTTACGCCATGGATCACCCGGATTCAGGAAGCTCCTTTGTCCAATCTCACGCACAGGAAATGGACCCTGCAGTGATGCAGGCGCACATTGACCTCTATGTCAGTCAATATTCAAAAGTTCTGGGAGATGAAGGAAAACAGGCAGTGTATCATCTCTGCGAAAGTGTCCTGCCACAGTGGAATGAAAAAATCAAACACCAGCTTTTTGTTTCAGAATAGGTTCTACCCTATTCAGAAAATACATATTCTGTAATTCTGCAGATAAAGACCCTTATTTTTCTGCAAAAAAGTGCTTTAACTCGGTTGCATCCTCTGGTTTCATCCTGCCTGCAAGAATCAAACGCAGTTCCCTTCGTCGCACTGCCGATTCATAACGCTTCTTTTCGTCTGAGGTGATGGGGATCACAGGGGGAACAGCTGAAGGTTTTCCACTTTGTGCATCCAAGGCGACAAAGGTAAAATAAGCATGATTGGATTGCCGGGGATTCATGCCTGTTATCCCAGAAGCCGAAACCTCTACATATAGTTCCACAGAAGTATTAAACGCTCGCGTGACTTCGGCCGTAAGTGTGATCACATCGCCCAAGCGAATGGGTTCATGGAATGAAATATGGTCGACCGAGGCTGTGGCTACCTGTGAAGCACAATGCCTGGCAGCGCAGACAGCACACGCGATATCCATCCATCGCATAAGATAGCCTCCCATCAGGTTGCCCATAGGATTTGTATCGTTGGGCATAATCAACTCTGTCATAACTGTCCTGGAATGTGCTACAAGTTTTCCTTCCATTGCTTTCCCTTTTTTACTTTTTATAAAGAACATTTTGATGACTTACTTCCATCCTAAACCATTCAAAACCAAACAAATTCGCCAACTCCATTAAAAGTTTGTCTCCAATATCTTCCAACGAATGTTCTCGTCCTGTCTCAGCACACAGAGACGTCACAGACTTATCCACGTCACCAATACCACACGAAATGATGCGTTCAAACCAGGAGGTATCTGTATTTACGTTCAATGCAAAGCCATGCATCGTCACCCAACGTGACAAATGAACTCCAATAGCACATATCTTTCTGTACTTTGATTGCCCGTTTCCCGGAGGCAACCATACTCCAGTGTAGTCTTTCAGGCGTATACCTTCCAACTGGTAGCTAGCCAGTAAACGAATGACTGCCTCTTCCAGGTAACGAACATATTTATGAACATCTGTAAAAAAATTCTCCAGGTCGAAAATCGGATATCCGGTAATCTGACCCGGACCGTGAAAAGTGATATCCCCCCCGCGATTGATGCGAAACAATTCAACCCCTTCCTTCTTCAGTATTTCTTCAGGTATAAGCAGATGACTTTCCTTACCACTCTTCCCTAAAGTATATACCGGATTGTGCTCACAAAACAACAAATGATGGTGAAATCCTCTTTCAGACGATAACTCTTCCTGAGATGCTGCTGATCTCTTCAATTCAATGAGTGATTTCTGTAAAGACGTCTGTAAGTCCCATATTTGCTGATAGGACGGTCCTTTGATCCATTGAAATTGCACCTTTTGTACATCCATGATGCAAAGGTATGCATTGTTTCACACATAGTGCAGGTCCATTGATGTAGGCAAAATAATTTCGTTACCAATAAGAAAGTGAAAAAATTACGCATTATATTTGTCGTGTATATTTAACCCATTGATCTATGCTCAAATATTTATGGTTGATTGCTGCTGGCCTGCTGATGCATGGTATACTTCGCGGACAAAGTACGATGCACGATGCATCCTTCAAAGATACAGATGGTTTACTCCATCGCTTATATGCTGATTACCTCGATCAAAACAAGGTAGTCGTGTTCAAATTTTTCTTCACCACCTGTCCGCCCTGTATTTCCAACGCACCTAGCTGGCAACAAAAATACCTGCAGCACGGTGGTGGAAATCAACAGGTTCAGTTTTTTAATGTTACCACAATCACCTCTGACTCTGATGCAAAGGTTTCAGGATTTGAGAATACGCATGGCCAAACGATGCCCGGAGTAAGCCACGACGGAATGGCAGCCAACATCACAAATCCCTTTAAAAACGGGATATACGGCAATTGGTACGGAACACCATCCTTTGCGGTCATTTCTCCCAATAAAAAACTGCGTTATCCTGTCCTGTTTTCAGAACTGGATCAGGCAATTTCCCTGGCGAAAACTGAAAAGATTGTCATTCCATCAACCTATACACTGCAGATTTTATCTTCCGCGGCCATTCCCGACGGACATGTGCAGTGGTGGTTGCGCGATGCCAATGCTCCTCAAAATGCCCATGCGCTGCAGAAAAACAACCAGGGATTCTATCAGTTCACCTATCCTTCAGCCAGTTTTCCCGCCATGGGAAAGCCCGAAATATATATGGAAAGTCTTGCCCCTGCCAGCAACCTGGAGATCAAAGCATCTGATATACTGCCTTTGGTCAAACACATTATCGGACTGGACACCCTGAATGACCCGCGAAAAAAACTGGCAGCAGATGTGAATGGCAGTGGTACTGTGTCTGCTTCAGATGTCCTCGTTCTGAGAAAAATCATCCTGGGGCTGGAAACGTACTTCCCCAATAACACTCCCTCCTATAGGCAATACTCCGGACCAGTCAGTCTTCCATCTTCAACAGGAAGTGCTTTTCAGGTACAAACCGAAGTCATTCGGATGGGGAAAGTAAGGTAGCAGGGGGAAATCAATTCCATTGTAGAGCATAACGAAACGTTTTCTCTAAAAATGTATCAAGGGTTTTATCAAGTTCATTACCAATTTGCCCCTGTGTATTCATCAATGTTTCAATCCGTGACACAGGCAGTTTCTCCGGCATAACCAGCATGCCCAGATAATGCAAAACACCCGTCAAATCGTCCAGCCCTCGTAAATTGCCAGCCCGCCCGGAAGCCACACCGATCAGAGAAATTTTCTTACCCTGAAACACTTGATTGCGTTCATATACAGAAAGAAGGTCAATCCACCATTTCAGAATTCCAGGGTAACTGCCATTGTACTCGGGTATCACCAGCACCCAGTGGCTGGAAGGCAGAAGGATTTCATCGCGCATCTGTTTTACAACCTCATCCATACCTGATGGTAAAAACTGGTCATGGCTGACAGTCAGGCCATTGAGTTGCGTCAGTCGGATTTCGCCTACGTTGTGCCCTTTACGTTCCAACCATTGGGCACAATATGCTGCAACCAATGAAGTCGTACTTTCATTTCTATTGGTACCTGTAATAACTGCAACCATAAGATTTTTTGGACCTAACTGAAAAACCTGAATTTTGTTCAGTATTTCCATTGCCATTCAATTTTATGCTTAAGAGTCCTTATCTTTGCAGACCGGTAAAATCTCTTTTTGGCGCCTGCCGCCAGGTGTTACAGCAAGAAAGAGATGAACTTATTCATTTGATATAGAATAAGTTCCATAAAACCGGCCGAAATAATTGAATTTCAATCTTAAGAATCATGGGTAAAGTAATAGCCATAGCGAATCAGAAAGGTGGTGTTGGAAAAACAACGACGGCCATCAATCTTGCAGCAACACTGGCAGTCCTGGACAAGAAGGTTTTACTGATCGACTCTGATCCACAGGCAAACGCAACTTCCGGTGTTGGTGTAAAGTTGGAAGAAGGTTGGCCTACTATCTACGACTGCCTTGTGTCGGGTATCGATCCGCATCAGGCCATCGTGGTGACATCTACGCCAAATCTTTTCCTTCTCCCCTCTTCCATCGACCTGGTAGGAGCTGAGGTCGAACTGGTTCAAGCCGATGAAAGGGAGTTCCGGATGCGTGCGCTGACTGAAAAAGTGAAAGACGAATACGATTTTATTTTTATCGATTGTCTTCCATCGCTGGGGCTCATCACACTGAATGCCCTCGTCGCAGCCGACAGTGTGATTGTTCCGGTCCAGTGTGAGTTTTTCTCCCTGGAAGGATTTGGAAAACTCAAGGATACCATTGACATTATCACCCAGAACTTAAACCCATCCCTTGAAATTGAGGGTGTCGTTTTATCCATGTATGACCAGCGTCTTCGAATGGCAAACATGGTACTGGAAGAAGTAAAGGAAATTATTTCTGATAAAATATACGATACGATTGTTCACCGAAATAGTAAACTAGGAGAGGCGCCATCTTTGGGACAACCAATCATCATTTATGATGCAAGTAGCAAGGGAGCCATCAATTTTCTGAATCTTGCCAATGAGTTCCTATCTTATAATACTGAATCAGTTATTTAACACCTAATAGGGTCAATTTACATGAACAAAAAACAAGAAGTTTCCAAAGGTCTCAGGTCTCTGCTTTCCAACATAGAAAAAACCCACAACAATCCCCTGGAAAAGACCCGACTCGTAAAAGACCTTAGCCATACAATTGCTTTGATCCGGCCTGAGTTGATCGAGGTAAATCCTTTTCAGCCAAGGACAGAATTTGATCCCGAACAATTGATGGATCTTGCAAAATCCATCAAAGTTTCAGGCCTCATTCAGCCGGTGACAGTAAGATCACTGGGAGGCGACAAATTTCAGCTTATTTCCGGAGAAAGAAGGCTCAGAGCCTCAAAAATGGCCGGGCTTAACGAAATTCCTGCGTATGTGCGCATTGCCAATGATCAGGAGATGCTGGAAATGGCACTGGTTGAAAATATCCAAAGGGCAGACCTGAATGCGCTGGAAGTCGCCATTTCCTATCAGCGCCTCATGGATGAATGCCAGCTTACTCACGAAGCGCTGGCAGAGAGAGTTGGCAAAGACCGTAGTACAGTGACCAACTATGTCAGACTTTTAAAACTTCCGGCGCCTGTGCAGACTGCTGTAAGAGATGGTCAGCTCTCCATGGGGCATGCACGTGCTCTGGCGGGCATTGTCAACCCTGCGCTACAACTTTCCGTTTTCAAGGAATGTACCGACAGATCACTATCAGTCAGAGCCTTGGAACAATTGATTAAAACGTATGAACAAACACCAAGCAGGGAAGAAAATGTAAAGAAAGTCCAGGTGACGCCCATGTCTCCTGAAATCAGAAAAATCAGTGATCAAATGAGTCACTCACTGGGCACACGGGTTGACATTAAAAGAGACGGAACAGGTAAGGGCACAATTACCATACACTTTTCATCGGACAAAACTTTCAATCAGGTCACAGATCTGCTTCTTACTGACGATTGATTTCTGACAATGAAGATGAAGGCACTGCGCAGTACATTCCATGTTGTAATCTTTGGTTTTATCCTGGCCTTTAGCATTGGAACCACCTCAGGACAAAACGGTATTTTTTCACCACCCCCACCCCAGGATTCCATCAATGAGGCTGATACAATCATCCAGCGAAACAGCTTCCTGACACTTTTTGAAGGTAAGCCAGGAAAAGCGGCACTCTACGGACTTCTGATTCCCGGTGGCGGTCAGATATACAATCGAAAGTGGTGGAAAGTACCCCTTGCACTGGGCATTGACGGAGGCCTTACATATGTCCTGATTTATAATACAACAAATTATCAAAGTGCGCAAAAAGATTACGTTTTGGCGCTCACGAACCCTGGCACAGGAGACGTGCCCAGGCTTAAGGCAAAAAGAGATTTTTACCGGAAATGGAGGGAATATTCCTGGGTCTGGCTGCTCGCTGGGCACTTACTGACTGTGGCTGATGCCTATGTAGACAGGCACCTCCTGGGCTTTGATGTAAGTCCGGATCTTTCTATCAATGAACAAAAGTTTCCTTTTCATCAGTCTTTTACAGCCGGCCTTTCTATTAAAATCCCTATTTCTGGAATTCATTCCGGCAAGCAACATCAGACAGCTGGAATTATGCGGTAATATTTCTTTGATGGAGGGTAAATTCCAACGAAAAATTCCAAACTTTCCATTTTTACTGTATACATTCACATCATAGAAGGATTCATAAATCTGAAAGATGAAAAATCATACATCGCCCCACCAACCACGACATCCGAGAATCAGTAAAAAAGGCATGCCTCCAGGGGCGCACATATATACCGGAAAACATTTCACAAGGACACCGGATATTGAGGTGTATTCTTTCAGCCCTGAAAAGTGTGAGGTAAGCCAACCCTCCTTCTCAGAACTGCAACAGCAAACATCTGGTCAAATCCGCTGGATCAACATCAATGGCATCAACCATACAGAAGCTGTAGCCGCCATCTGTAAACTTTTTGAGGTTGATTACCTTTATCAGGAAGACATTTTGAATATTTTCCAAAGGCCTAAGGCAGAGCTTGAAGATAACTATATATTCCTTACCTTCAAATCACTCGAATGGGATCCAGTACAGCGCCATGTCGCTGAAGAGCAAATATCACTGATTTTATCAAAGAATGCGACTATCTCCTTTCAGGAAAAACCCGGTGATCATTTTGATTTTTTACGTGAAAAGCTTAAATCTGATATTTCTGTCATCCGAACGAAAACATCGGACTACCTGTTTTACAGGTTATTAGACATCACAGTTGATAGTTATTTCGAATTGCTGGAGAAGATTGGTGAAACTTTAGAGGTACTTGAGATCAATGTACTTGAGAAACCTTCGCCCTCTGTATTACATGAAATTCAGATGAATAAGAAGGACCTAATGACGATTCGGCGAAATATTTATCCCATGCGGGATTTGCTGAATAAAGTCATAAATGGTGAGCATCCGCTAATCAGCGATGCGACTTTAAAGTATTTCAGAGACGTCCAGGACCACACCATTCAGATTATCGAAACCCTTGAAACTTTCCGGGAGATGAATCTATCTTTAAAGGATGCCTATTTGAATGCGATGAGCCACGAGATGAATAAAATCATGAAAGTTCTGACGATTATTTCCACTCTGTTTATACCCCTTACATTTATTGCCGGAGTGTATGGTATGAATTTCAAGTACATGCCTGAGTTGGAATGGACACATGGATATACCCTAACCTGGGGAATAATGCTTACAGTTGTAATATCACTCATAGTCTGGTTTCGGAAGAAAGGATGGTTTTAAATTTGAAATTCCAACACAATTTTCCATATATTATATTTTTTCATATACTTATTTTCACAAAATTCTTTGCATATTATCAATAAAGTCTTTATCTTTGCACCCTGATTAGAAAAGACAAAAAAGTTTTGTCTGCAAAAAACATAAAATGTTGATTGTTAAGACAAAAGAGATCGGACGAAACGAGGCTCCGTAGCTCAATTGGATAGAGTACCTGACTACGGATCAGGCGGTTGAAGGTTCGAATCCTTCCGGAGTCACGATTGCTTTGTCTTTTTTGGTCAGTATTGCGTATAAATTTTAAATCAAAGCGACATGTCAAGAGTTTGTCAGTTAACAGGAAAAAAGCCCATGAAGGGTCATAAGGTTTCTCACTCCAATATCAAGACGAAGAGAAGATTCCTTCCAAACCTGTTTACGAAGAAGTTTTATATGCCTGAGACAGGACAGTGGGTGACGTTAAAAGTATCTACTGCTGCGCTGCGCACCATCGATAAGAAGGGGTTGCATGCATACCTGAAAGAACTTTCGTTCGCAGGAGTAGACACAGGTGTAAAGTTGTAATTGTCCCCTTAAAAGAAAAATCGTCATGGCAAAGAAATCAAAAGGCAACAGAATTCAGATCATTCTCGAATGCACTGAGCATAAGTCAAGTGGCATGCCTGGTATGTCCAGATATGTCACGGAAAAGAATAGAAAAAACAATCCGGACAGGCTTGAAATTAAAAAGTTCAACCCGGTATTAAAGAAATACACCCTTCATAAAGAAATTAAGTAAACATGGCAAAAGTATCCAAAAACGCTAGGGTTGCCCAGAGGGCAGCCAACGCAGGTTCAGGTAGGGACCACGTGAAGGTTATACGTTCCGTTAAGGATCCTGTCACAGGTAAATACTCCTACAAAGAATCGATCATTCATAAAGACAAAGTAAAAGAGTTCTTCGAAGAGAACAAATAAAAAGGTCTTTCAACGTATAAAAGGGCTCTTCTTCTTAAGAAGCTGCCCTTTTTTTATTATATTCAATGGATTCTGTCAAAAAATAGAAAGATTCAAGTTCTTCGGGTTATTTTTGCAATCATGGCACTTCAGAAAAGGGTCAATTTCATGTTCCACATACACAGAGATTATGAGTTTTTTTAAAAAGTTTTTTTCCAAGGAAAAAGAAGAAGATCTGAACAAAGGCCTGGAAAAAACAAGGCAAGGTATTTTTTCGCAGATTACAAAGGCGATTGCAGGAAAGTCTGAGGTAGATATCTCATTTCTGGACGATCTGGAAAACATCCTGATTTCAGCAGATGTAGGCCTCCAGACTACCATCAAAATCATTGAGAGACTTGAAAAAAAGGTAGCTGAAGACAAATACCTCCATACAGAAGAATTGAATCAGATTCTGAAAAAGACGATCTCAAATATTCTTGCAGAAAACAATACTGTGGATCTGGAAGACCTGCCACTCTCTGAAAACAAACCTCACATCATCATGGTGGTGGGAGTCAATGGTGTGGGTAAAACGACAACCATCGGTAAGCTCGCAAACCAATACCGGGAAAAAGGGTGCCAGGTTGTCCTTGGGGCAGGAGATACCTTCCGGGCAGCGGCCGTAGAGCAGTTGCGCATCTGGTGCGAACGCAGTGGCAGCCACTTCTACTCCAAGGGAATGAACACTGATCCGGCAGCTGTAGCCTACGAAACTGTTCAATATGCACAAAACATTTCTGCAGATGTCGCAATCATTGATACGGCAGGGCGGTTGCATACAAAAAAGCAACTCATGGAGGAACTCTCAAAAATAAAACGATCGATAGATAAAAAAATGCCTGGAGCGCCACACGAGGTCATCCTTGTTCTCGATGCGACCACTGGTCAAAATGCCATAGAACAGGCGCGTCATTTTACAGAAGCAACACAAGTTACAGGTATTGCCCTGACAAAGCTGGATGGGACTGCCAAGGGGGGAGTTGTCCTGGGTATATCAGACCAGTTTAAAATCCCGATTCAATACATCGGTGTGGGTGAAGGAATGCATCAGTTGCAGGTATTTAACCGTGCGGCCTTTGTCGATTCTCTTTTTGCCTGAGCAGTTTGCTATGTATACATGCAACACAAAACGTTTTACTTCGAGCTCGTGTCTTTTATTTCGTGAGGCCGGTATGAGCATCCGTGAAATGTTCATTTGTGGCATGCTGGCTATTATCTGCTTGCAGACCAATGCACTTTACTCGCAAAGACCCCTGAATTTTAATCAGAATTTCTCCCAGCGAAGTGGCAGACAAGGACCCACTTCAAGTGAAAACGAGGGCCCTGACTCCACAGTTTACCAATATTATGTCATTGATTCACCCCAGCATTTTACCGACCACAAGGATACACTGGCGGACATTGGCTTTTTACACTTGCATTCCATGTACCAGGGACGCAACCCAATCATCAACACTGGCAACTATGGGGCGGCAACTTATTCACTTTTGTACCATCCTTCAGTATTCACTACTTTTACGCCAGGATACCAGCAATACCGGGCCTATCAATTCACCCCCGAAACGTTTCGGTTTTACAGGCAGAATAGACCGATGACCCATCTATACTTCTCCCAATTTGGATCACAGGAAAATATATCTGCCGGCGCAGCCTTCTCCAGAAATTTTAAAAACAGGTTGTCAATCAGCCTGAATTACCACAGAATCAGCCAAAAGGGCTTGTACAACGCACAAAAAACCAGATCCACTGCCTTTGGCGTAGGACTGCGCTACCACAGTGAATCTGAAAAATACCAGATGTTGCTGTTGTTTACAAATAATGTCAATGAAGAAGACCATAATGGAGGAGTTCTACCGGGTGCCGATCTCAATGAACCTTTCAGACAGATCATTCCGGTACTTCTTTCAGAGGCCGGTACAAGGCAGCAGGAACGCAATTTTTCCCTGACGCAATTTTATACCCTGTCTTCTATCCAAAAGGATCAATCCCCTACCCTGTTTGTCAGAAATCACACAGCCTATCAACCTTCCTACTACAAGTTTGCAGACAAAGACCTGGATAGTCTGGATATCAAATTTTACAATGGACTTGTGACAGATTCCCGGGGAGTACGAAGGTATCTCAATGTAGATCATTTTCTCAATGGAACCTATCTCCACGGACAACTCAAAAGCGGCATCCAGGGACAAATAGGATTGCAACTGGATTTGTTTCGCGTAAATAGCAGCATTCCTCAGGGCTCCTTTTGGCGTACTGATATCACGGCCAGATTTGATGGAAAAATCCCCATTGCCAAAGCACTTGAAATTGACACCAAAGCACGTCTTGGTCTCGGCCAGAACGCAGGCAATGCTGACGTCCAGGGATCACTCAGCATCAAAGCGGGTAAAATAGGCGTCCTGGATGCTCATGCCAGATTTTTCCGTTCTGAGCAGACATTTCAAAGCCAGAGACTTGATATAAATG
>JAJTEZ010000196.1 GCA_021298335.1 Saprospiraceae bacterium
GAGTCGGTGTCAGTGTCGTACCTTCTGGGTCTGAGTCGTTTTGTAATACGGGTATGAAGGCGACGTCACTTCGGGTAATATTTTCAGCAATATCATTTTGCAAAATGGGAGTATCATTGACTGCAGGTGATGTCGATACTGTCACAGTAAGAGTAGAGGCTGTGCAAAGGGGTGGCATTGCGAGATCGCAAACGTCGTAGGTAATACTGGCACTACCGCTGAATCCGGGACTGGGTTTGTACAGGACCTTGTTGTCAGCGGTTACTGATACACTACCTGCCATGGCTGTAGTAAGCTGCACATTCGTTATGGACAAACTTCCATTTTCAGGATCAGAATCATTACCCAGTACATCCGTCAATACAGGATCACAGGTATTGGTGCTGTTGACATCCGGAGTGACGACAGGGGCTTGGTTTTGAATGGTAATAGCCAGTAACGTTGTATCGCAATCCGGCAAATCGCATGGACCTGAGGCAACAGTTTCACAAATTTTGTAGATTATGGTATCTGTTCCTATAAAGCCGGGCGTCGTTGAATACTCGAGTTTGTTCATTGCTGTAACCATAACGGACCCATTAGAGGGGAATTCTACAACGGATAGAGCCACAGGGTTGGGGCCATCGGGGTTCTGGTCATTGGAAAGGACATTGATTTCGTTGGCGGATGAGTTTGTCGTCACAGCTGCTACATCACTGACAGCAACAGGCCCAGCATTGCCAACTGTTATGGTGACCAGAGCTGTGTCCTTGAGAGAGCCGTCTGATATGGAGTAAAGCAGAGAAGCAGAGCCATTAAATGTAGTTGTAGGAGTAAACTGGATTGTATTGCCTGAAGTAGTCGGGCATCGCAAGCGGGGCATGATTTGTAATCGTGGTGCAGGCAGCTGGGACAAAATAGGTGACAGAGAGTACAGGCCTGTTACTCTCGGTGGTATTCTCTGATGCCCCGAATTCAATTCTCTTGTCGATGGATTCGCTGCCAGACTGCTTTATCAACAGTCCCAGTTCATCTGGACGGGGTGATGTGGCAGTGCGGTTGTCCTGCCATTTTTCAACCAGGGAACTCACATTAAACGTTGTTTTTGAACCATTGCTTGCTGTACCAAGACGTGAAGTAGTGGCTGTTGCTACCGGAAAGACACTGATTGTACCGCCAGCACTTGTCCATGCTGTGGTTGAAGGCGTTATGAACCGATTCGCCCATGATGTTCCGGCTGTACTTGTTGCATCATTTTGTGTTCCTTCCAACCAGGATTGGGTGATTTCGTGCACGGCAAGTGACAAGGTTGTTATATCTCCTGCAGTTTGAGTGAGAATAAAGGAAGCGTTGTCGATCACAGCATTAGCTGGTATTGACGTCAAAAAATTGACGGGTTTCCAGACGATTCGTCGTCGCTTCGTGGTTCTTTTACCAACGGAAATCACTGTTGCCCCCCCATAATTGCGTGTATTTTGGTCGCTTCTCAACATTGCATCTTCTGCCTGTGCACTGGTTGAAAAAGTCACCGTTACAGGGCTTCCATAGTTCAGTGGGGAGTACTGGCCTGCAGGACATCCATCATCGCTGATTTTAATACTGACAGTTGCCTGATTACAAAAATCATCATCATCACAGGCTTTGTAAACAAAACTATCGGTGCCGCTATAGTCGGCATCCGGAGTGAATGTGACAGACTGATCAGTGTTAATACTCACTGTTCCATGTGCCGGCTGACTTACAATTTCCCTGACATAGAGAGAGAGACCTGATGGGCTGCCATCATTGTCCAACACATCGATATGGTGAGGCTCATCTTCACTGACAAATGCATCGTCATCTGAAACTTCAGGAAGTGTTGAAATACAATCGTAATTTACACCTAATACGGCATCAATAAAGAGCTTTGGTGTGCCTGCCGAACGGGTCAGTCTGACATAGCGAAATCCTCCGGCCGGGATACCAAAAGCTACCACATCTGATTCAAGGCGGGAGGAAGTAGACCTTGTCTCCGGAGTGGAATATGGTCCTGCAGCGAGAGTAGCCCAATCCACCTTCATTGTGACTGACGTACCTTCTGTTTCAGAAGCAAAATATACCTCAAGAGAATCATAGGAAGGAGGCGCCAGTGTAGAACCAAAATCTAATATAAGCCAGTCGGCATTATTATCCAGGACCGCGTAAGTACCATTATCTGCAGTATCATAATCTGGATCACCAAGAGCATTTGCGGGATTTGTAACACTATTGTTTGTTTGTGTGCTACCCGTAAGCTCACCGGTTGACAAATATGCATTTCCCGGATAACAACCATTTGCATCGGGGGTTCCCACATTTATAGTAATGGTGGCAGTAGCGCAATCGGGAGACGCCGCACAAACGGTGTAGGTGGCAGTGGCAACGCCTGTAAAATTTGCAGCCGCCTGATAGGTCACCTGACCTGTTGCAGCGTTAAACGTCCAGGTGCCGTTATTTCCCGTTACCTGAGTGAGTGTAAGGGGATCTGTATCCGGATCGCTGTCATTTTCCAGTGGGGAAATAATAACTTCAGTATTTTGGCTGGAGCAGGACGCATCTATGGTGACAGCATCATTGACAGCGACAGGTGGTCGTGGGCCAGGTGTGACGATGATGGCTTCACTAAATGTTGTGGTTCTTCCGCAGGCGTCGGATACTTTTACGGATACGACACAATTGGTATTGCCAGCCACTGACGGTGGCGTAAATGTAGTGGCTGCGGTTGTTGCATTTGCAAACGTACCGCCACAATTGGAACTCCAAAGGTAAATATAAGGGCCTGCCGGCACGGCTGAGGTGACTGTTGCTGATACCGGCACTGCCACCCCACCGTCCATATGGGAATTGGTTCCGGTGATGGAAACCTGCAGCTGCTTTTCTCTTGCTGCCCACAAACTGAAATTGAAAAAAGCACGTTGTGCTGCAATACTGGGTTCGAGGGTGCTTTTGTTGTGAGAATGCGCGCCTTCGTACATAATATTTCCATTGCCTGGGTTTCCAAATCCAGGACCATACGCAATGATTGCTGCTTTACCAGGCGATGTGCTGGGTATATTCGACTGTGTAGGGTCCCAGACACCAATTTTTGTTGTATTGCGCCAGGCAGATTTTGGCATATAGATCTGTTCTGAACCATTTTGGGTTGCTGCATCTATGGAACCAAGAAATTGCATGACAGGCCGCCCAAATCGAACCTTTACAACTTTGATTCCAGCTCACCAGATTCTGGTGGGTTGCCCATATTGGGTCGGCATGTGGCATAACAAAAAGGTCATTACAACAAGTCAGCTGAGCTGGTGTCAGCCAGTTAGTTGCTGATGTGGGGATGCCTGCATTTACAAGATAACCTGAAGCAATGGAGCCATTGGTAGCGTCCAAAGTCCATTTCGGCATGGAATAAAATGTCTGCACCACAGGCAATGTAAGAGCGGAAACGCTGGTATTGCCAACGACACCGAGACTCTGCCAGTATGCAATCCGGGCATTCACCACAGTAGTGCGATAATTGGCAGGGACGACAAAACTACCGCCACGGTAGGTGACACCATTATGAATAAAATCGACACCATCTTTTCCTTTATGGATATGAATTACCCATGATACCGGCACATTATAATTTTGCACCAAATCATAGACCATACCGTATGGTTTGAGACTATTGGCCACTGTCTGAGGCGACACGCCCATATTCACGAGAAAGGCGCCTGAAGTAAATGAAGAGTTTGTTTGTGAATAAAGATTAAATTGTAATAAAACAGACAAGACTATAAAAATGAAAAGTCGTTTTAACATAATAACTCGGTTTTGGATGAATTAAATCGTTGCCACATTGGAATGAAACAACGATACCAATAATGAATTATGGATAGACAAAAATTACGCCAATCAACAACGTGTTTTCAAATTAAATTTGATCTTTACATATTAGTGTACAGACATCAGGCTAAACTGAGAATTTATATGTATTTTTCTTTGAAATTTATTTATTATGTCAATTTTCACATTTCAGGACAGAGGATTTTGGAATTTTAAAAACAGGAGTTTTTTTTACTTAGATGCGAAATTTCAAATAAAAAATTACTTTTCGGCCCGTTTGGATGACTTTAAGAAACAGAAACCGAATTTGGGCATTAAAAAAAACAATAATCAATAAGGAAATATTTGTTTGTATCAGTTCTGACTTCCAACAGTTCAAAAAGCGCAGGATAGAAATAGAATTTCCTTTTGCATTCTAAGTAATTTAAAAATTATATGATTATATTTGCTATGACGCCGGTCTGTTTTTCGGCATATTTGTCATTACCGATAAATCTCCTTTATGCAACCTACAAATTACCAGGACCCGGAATATTACCACAAGGTAGTGGATTGTCAATATGCCTGTCCTGCCCACACCCCGGTACCACAATATATCAGGTTAATCTCAGAAGGTCGGTACACGGAAGCTTATATGGTAAACTGGGAATCAAATGTCTTCCCGGGTGTACTTGGCAGAACCTGTGATCGCCCTTGCGAACCGGCCTGTCGCAGAGGAAGAGTGGAGGAAGAACCGGTAGCCATCTGCAGATTAAAAAGAGTGGCGGCGGATTACAAGGACGATATCACC
>JAJTEZ010000197.1 GCA_021298335.1 Saprospiraceae bacterium
TATTCGCTTTTCCAAAGGCATCCCTTCTGACAGAGAAACCTCCACGAAAAGCAAGATTTTTTTCAAAATCCGTACCTACAGTCCATTTGAGTAAATCAAAAGCATTGCTTTTTCGTGCCATCGTATCCCGAAGTGTGCCCCTTACACGATTGGATTCAGCATCCCACTCCACATTTGCCTGTATAGATTTGTCAGCTAAAATGTAATATGTGGCCCGGATGTTGGGCCTGACAAAATGTGTGGTTTGTGCTAAAAATGGAGAATAAGAGGTCAAAAACTGACTTACAGCCCGCAACTGCCAGCGGTGTGACGCAAGCGAAAGTTCACCATTTTGCTTTGTGCCATAAAACAAGTTTTTTCGCTCAAAATACTGGATGCCGTATTCACCCCTGACCCTCTCGCCCAGATGAAATCCGGTGGCCATCTGCCACCATTGCTCACGTTGCCTTTGCTGGATTACACCAATATTCCAGTCCCTTGCAAATTCTGCAGATCTGTAGGGATTTAACGGAGTAAACTGCCTGCCCACTCCTTCAAACCGAAGAGACCCATACCATGATGACTGTCCCGAAGTATCAAATTCTACTTCCTGCCTGATGCCAAAATTGGCTGCCGAACCCACATTATCATCATTGCCCAAATCAGACAGGCGATTGAAATCATATTGGCTGACGGCCACCTCACCCTGAACATCCAGCCCCCTCGATGGGCTCGCATTCAAATAGGCTGTCAGCAGTTGCTTTTGCTCAGGCGGCACGAGCTGCCGAAGGGGAAGGTGAGTACCCTGGCCCTGTCCCATATAACGGTACACACGACCATTTTTTGCACGAGAGCCATCAATATACAAAATCCCTGTATTTGCCTGCTTTTCATCGGATGTCAATGCGCGAAAACTATTTCTGACAGCACTTTGAATGTCGTCTCCACTGCTTTTCAAAATGGCTACGTCCGTGGAATCAAGTAACACTGCCCCCGTACCCTGGCGACTGTCCTGCTCAGAATACAAGTTGAAACCCGCGGACCAATTTTGCCCCTGAAAATCCGTTTCCGCGGCATAGAGAGTGCGTAGATATGATATATCTGTGTATTCAAATTCCACAATGACTCTGGAATCCCTCGCTACCGGACGAGTGGGAGAAAATGTAATTTCTGCACGGTTATAGTCGATCGTGTAATCCAGATCGTAGCCCCGCTTCAACAAAACGCCATTGAAGAAAACCTTTTCTGTACCCGACAATACGATGATGAATCGCTCATTAAAATTTCCGCTGAGCCTGTAGGGACCCTGGTTGCCTTCGCTGATTGTGATGAAGCGCCTGGCAAACTTACCCCTCGACACAGCCACGCTGCCACGTGTGGTCAAAGTGGTGTTGGGCGATGTTTCATGAGAGGTATAGGCACTGAGGCCTTCCAGTTTTTTGTAGTATTTCATAAAATATCCTTTGGGAGAGGACAGCTCGTAATCGCCTGCAGTGATTCCGGACTTTCCTTTGGAGACACGGATAAAAATTTTATCAAACTCCTGCAACTGCTGTGTATTCCCTGCCGCCTGTATCGGCAAATTTTCGTCTGAAATTGCGGCGACAATCTGCATACCTCCACCCAGGTCTCCTTTGAGCTGCATGTCAAAGTTTGAATTTAAAACCAGACTCTGGCTGTTGCCAACAGAAAAACCTCTGGAAAAACTTCCCCTGTAATCCAGGCCTTTCACATCCACTAATGCCGGTGTACCAGCAGCAGACCGGTATTCAAACGATCCGGGTAACTGATTTCGCAGAAATTTGAGACTATCCAGTCCTGGCAAAAATACAGGCGCCGATACATCAAATGTGAATGTCCGATACTGCGCAACAATTTTCCGACCCAGATATTTCTGGCATGTAGCTTCTGGAAAAATAACTGATTTGTTGTTGATTGCAAGCTGTTCAAGCGTGTCGCTGTCTGCCACCATGATCAGGGTGCCTGGTACAATCGTGAAAACGTCCAACTGCAGTATGCATGAATCAATGGTAAGCACCCGAGTCTTGAGCAGGCTGCCGTTGCAGAATTGAGCCAGGCCTGACACGGATATTGCCAGTGAGAAAAAAAGCATAGACAGATTTCTGCAGCAAAATATGCGCTGAAACCCTATCCTGCTACTTCGTGCTGTACACTTACTCGCCAACTTCGAGTATGAATATTTCATTGACCGTCTTTCCAAAAAAAGCTGAAATTTTCAGTGCCAGCAAGGTTGACGGAATATTTTTTCCGGCCTCTATCGCTTGAATGGCTTGGCGCGAGACACCCAGCGACTGTGATAATTGTTCCTGGGTAATATCCAGGATTGCGCGCTCTATGCGGATTGTGTTCTTCATCAGCGAATTTTTATTCTGATCTTCTTTGAATGACATTCTGTTTGGACTGGGAAGGTCGTATTTTTTTGACAAATACAGATGATATTTTGACAATATTAACTTTCATTTTGACAGATTAATTTGATATTTTAACCACTATTTGATGCATTTTGTCAACCATACTTGTCTGTAAGATGGGAAAGATTTCACTTTCAAAGGACGATTCAGATAAGGATCACCCTGTGGTTTTTCGTAAAAACTTTTACCTTCGTGAATCGTTACATGTATACAAACCACAATTTATGTCTACTCATACCCTAACTCAATTTTCCAGACGACATATTGGTATCTCGCAAACTGAACTCAGTGAAATGCTGTCGGCAATCGGAGTCTCTTCACTTGATCAGCTTGTGGATGAAACGGTACCTGATGCCATTCGGATGAAAGGAGACCTTCGTCTTCCTGCAGCGATGGATGAACAGCAATATCTGACGTATTTAAAGACAGTAGCCTCAAAAAATCAGGTGTACAGATCGCTGATTGGCCAAGGGTACTTTGGAACGGTGACGCCGTCAGTGATATTGCGCAACATTTTTGAAAATCCCGGTTGGTACACACAGTACACTCCCTATCAGGCAGAAATTGCTCAGGGCCGCCTCGAAGCTCTGTTAAATTTCCAGACGATGGTGTCAGAACTGACTGGTCTACCTATTGCGAATGCATCCTTACTGGATGAGGGAACAGCCGCTGCGGAAGCGATGGCTATGGCAGAGGGGATACATAACAAAAAGAGAAAATCCAGTCCTGCCACAAAATTTTTTATCGATGACAGGGTGTATCCTCAAACCGTAGATGTAGTGACCACACGTGCCAACCCACTACACATAGAAATTGTGAGAGGAGACTGGCGATCTTTTAATTTTGGTGAAGAATATTTCGGTGTGTTGATTCAATATCCTGATGCTTCCGGAGAGGTACACGACTACAGGGAGTTTGCCTCATCCTGTGAGAATCGGGAAATACAAGTGATTGTTTCGGCAGACATTTTAAGTTTGGCTCTGCTCACTCCTCCCGGCACATGGGGAGCGGATATTGTGGTAGGAAATTCCCAGCGATTTGGCGTGCCTATGGGCTTTGGAGGACCTCACGCTGCATTTTTTGCAACACGGGAAGAGTATAAAAGATTGATACCGGGTAGAATCATTGGCATGTCAGTAGATAGCAAGGGACAACCGGCTCTCAGAATGGCACTACAAACCAGAGAACAGCACATCCGCAGGGAAAAGGCTACTTCCAACATCTGCACTGCCCAGGCCTTGCTCGCAATTATGGCTGGCATGTACGCAGTTTATCATGGCCCGGAAGGCATCAAAGAGATCGCGCAAAAGATTCATTTTCTGACAGCTTCACTGGCAAACAGCCTCACAAAGATGGGGTACACAATCCAAAATACTAGCTTTTTTGATACACTGTCGATTCAGGCCGAAAAAGACACCATTAAGAATATTCGTCAGGAAAGCGAAAAGTACAAGTTTAACTTTTTTTACCCTTCTGATACGCTTGTATCTGTTTCCCTGGATGAATTGAGCAATGAAGAAGAATTGGCAATTGTATGCACAATTTTTGCCAATGCCCGGGGAACTTCCGCTGCACCGGCAGAGATGAATCATGCTTACAGACTGGGAAACATGCGCCGGAATGAAGAGGTGCTGACCCATCCTGTATTTTCGATGTATCACACGGAAAGTAAGATGATGAGATACATCAAAAAACTGGAAAACAAAGATTTATCGTTAGTCCACTCAATGATATCCCTGGGATCCTGTACGATGAAGCTGAATGCGGCTTCAGAGATGATTCCTGTCTCATGGCCTGAATTTTCTTCTGTACACCCGTTTGCACCAGATGACCAAACGCTGGGATATCAGCAAATTTTCAATGAACTCAGCGATTACCTGTGTGAAATTACTGGTTTTTCTGCCTGTTCATTGCAGCCAAATTCAGGTGCGCAGGGCGAATATGCTGGCTTGCTGACCATCCGTGCCTATCACCAGGACAGGGGCGACATTCACCGCAATATCGCTTTGATCCCTTCTTCCGCGCATGGTACGAATCCGGCTTCTGCAGTGAT
>JAJTEZ010000025.1 GCA_021298335.1 Saprospiraceae bacterium
CTTTATCCCGACTGCGGTCACTTGACGGGCTGATTCTCACTGCACCTTTGCAGCTGAATGGCATACAGAACGCTGAGGCTGTCATGGATTTTGCCAAAAATGAAACGGGCGAACATGATGCAGTCAGGGCCATCGAAAAGGAAACGCCCGTGTATTTTAAAGATAAAGTTCAAACGGTTTTTTCATTGGGCCGCATGTTCCAACTATGGAAAGCCCATCAGGAAAAATACTCCCAGGAGAATGCCTTTCGTGCGGCTTACAAAGGCTGGTCAGAACCGTTGTTCCTGCAGTTGAAGGAATGCCGGAATGTCGCTGAGGTCTTTATGCAGTGGCTGGAAAAATGGGCATCTGACCCTCATCCACAGGTGGAGGTTCTTGCGCAAAAAGTAGAAGGAGCCCATGCTTATTTTCTACCCGTATTCCGTAAAATACACGATGCCTTATTGGTCCATTTGATTGAAATCAGTGCATTGAAAAAAGATAAGGAGTATTTTCAGGAAATTGAAGAGCTGGAAGAGGCGATTTGTACTCAGATATTGTCTATACAAAAAGCAAAAAACTTACTGAAGGCGGCGAGCGATGGTTTGGAGTTGACAAAGTCTATTATCAATGATGTTTTTACAGAAAAATACCGGCAGGAAGCTGTACAAAGGGCAAAGGAAGCCAGCAAGCTATTGTTTGAAAGTGAGTATCCCTTTGAATCCAAAGGATCGAAGGGAAGCAAGAAAGTAAAAACAGCGGTATCAAAAAAGGAATCCACAACAGAAACAACGTATCTATTGTGGCGTTCAGGAATGAACATCAAGGCAATTGCTCAAAAACGACTCTTAACGGAATCTACCATAGAGGGTCATCTTGCCCAGCTGGTGGAAGAAGGTAAAATCCAACCGGACGTATTTTTTACTTCAAATCAGGAGGAGGAACTCAGGCCCGCATTTGAAAAAGCGGGTATGGCGAGCCTGGCTGCTTGTAAAGAACTGCTTGGAGACAAGTATTCCTATGGACAGCTCAGATTATTTCGGGCAGTTCTCAATCTCAGGAATCCTCAACAAAAGTTGGCTGGCGGCTAACAGGATTATTTGTTTGACAACACAAGGTACTCCCAGGGCTGCAGATTATAAGACTGGTTTTCCTCCACCACTGTTTTTTCTCCCGTAAACACGTTTGTGTACAGTCCCTTTGCTGTCTTGTCTGAGAGTTGGCAAGATTGATTTGTACCGCTCAGATTGATGAGTACCAAAACCTTGTCGCCCTCTTTTTCTCTGGTAAAGCTATAAATTGAAGCATCGTTTCCGGTTTGAAGACGGACAAGTTCTCCCCCAAAGCTGCCATTCCAAAGAGCTTTGTTTTTGTGTTTAAGCTCAAATAACGACTTGTAAAAAGGAGTGTAGGAGTAATTTCCCCATGGAATGCTGTCTTTTACAAAAAACTGGAGTTGTTTGTCCATGGCCGATTCCTGGCCTGAATAAATCAATGGAATTCCGGGCAAAGTGGCAGTCAGCACGGCAAACGCCTTGTGGCCCTTGCCCATACGTGCAAATTCTGTTCCGGCCCAGGAGTTTTCATCATGGTTTGATGTAAACTGCATTTGATACCCTTTTTTGTATAGCGCGGATTTCTTTTGTATCAGAGTATCAATATGAAGAGCAGTTTTTAGCGTCATGTTTTTATTCCCTTCTGTGGGATTGCCATTCACCATGTTTACGGGCTTCTTGCTGTTTTCACCTTGACTGGCGGCTATGTCATTTAGCAAATGGTGCATTTCCCAGGCATAATCAGCCACAAAAGTGCCGTTATTGACAATATCCGGCACTTCACCTTCGGAAAGCATAAACAGGGGCTTGATGGCGTAGAGAGAATCTGCAACGGTTTCCCAGAAATCTACTGGAACGCCATGCGCAACATCCATCCGGTATCCATCAATATTTGTTTCAGTAATCCAGTATTTCAATGTACGAATCATTTCCTGTCGCATTTCAGGGATATCGTAATTTAAGTCGGCAACATCTGTCCACCCCCACGACTTTCCTGTATTATAATCAATTGGGTCTGTGATATTGCCAAGAGAATCTTTTGTGTACCATTCAGGGTGCTGTGTAATCCAAGGATTGTCCCAACCAGTATGATTTGGCACCCAGTCCATAATGACGTGCATTCCTGCATCGTGGATTGCCTGAACCATATGTTTAAAGTCTTCCATAGTGCCATAATCCGGGTTGGTGGCCATGTAATCACCTACCGAGTATGGGCTGCCCAGTTCTCCTTTCCTGTTTTTTTTACTGATGGGCGTCACGGGCATAAACCACAAAATATCTACGCCCATTTCTTTCAGTCGAGGCAGGTGTGTCTCAAACGAGCGAAACGTGTTTTCCTTTGTATAATGCCGTAAGTTCACTTCATATATGACGGCGTTTTTATGCCATTCGGGAACTCTGGGTTTTTCAAATGAGGCGACGGCATCAGATCCTGTTTTACAGCTGAACAGGGTCAGCAAAACGGGGATTAAAAGAAATAAGTTTTTCATTTTTTACAGCATTACATTCAAAAAATTACCATCCCAGAACAATGGCAAAAATTAGCGGAGCAACAATGGTAGCGTCACTTTCTACAATGTATTTAGGCGTGGATATATCCAGTTTTCCCCAAGTGATTTTCTCATTGGGTACGGCTCCGGAGTAAGAACCATAGCTTGTGGTACTATCACTGATCTGGCAGAAATAAGACCAGAAAGGAACATCATGCATTTCCATGTCCTGATAGAGCATAGGAACGACACAGATGGGGAAATCCCCTGCAATACCTCCTCCAACCTGGAAGAAACCAACACCTTTTCCCTCGCAATTTTGGGTATACCAGCCTGCTAGCCACATCATGTATTCAATACCACTTTTTGTAGTGGAGGCTTTAAGCTGCCCCTTGATACAATAGGAGGCAAAAATATTTCCCATGGTGCTGTCTTCCCAGCCGGGAACAACGAGGGGAATATTTTTTTCAGCAGCTGCGAGCATCCAGCTATCCTTCGGGTCGATTTCGTAGTATTGTTCCAGTTCGCCGCTGAGCAGCATCTGATACATAAATTCATGCGGGAAATATCTTTCCCCTTTGGACTCTGCTTCGCTCCATACCCGAATCAGATGTTTTTGAAGTCTGCGGAAAGCTTCTTCTTCAGGAATGCATGTGTCAGTCACCCGGTTGTAATGGTTTTCCAGAAGTTGCCATTCATCCGTAGGGCTTAAATCCCTGTAATTTGGTACTCTTTTGTAGTGTGAATGGGCTACCAGATTCATGATATCCTCTTCCAGATTAGCACCTGTGCACGAGATAATCTGTACTTTATCCTGGCGGATCATTTCTGCCAATGACTTTCCAAGCTCGGCCGTGCTCATGGCGCCGGCGAGAGTTATCATCATTTTGCCGCCTTCATTGAGGTGGGCAACATATCCATCAGCTGCATCGATCAGTGATGCGGCATTAAAGTGCTTGTAATGGTGTTTTAGAAAATGGCTGATTTGCATGGTGTCAGGTTGTACAATTCTTAAAATTCACAAAAAAGGCTTATTCGTACCCGAGAATTCGAAGCATCTGTTCCACAGTTTGTTCATCTCTGTACAGTCTGTCTACGATATTTCCTTTTTCATCGCGATCTATGATGATTTGTTTTGGCGAAGGAATCAGGCAGTGTTTAATACCGCCATAACCGCTAATGGCGTCCTGGTAAGCACCTGTGTGGAAGAAGCCGAGATAGAGTGGTTCTTCTTTCTCCGAGTCATAGGTGGGCAAGTAAATTTCCTGGTTGAGGTCTTCAGAATTATAATAGTCCGAATGATCGCAGCTAATGCCCCCAATGCTTACCCTTGAATATTCATTGTCCCATTTATTGACAGGTAGAAGGATAAACTTTTCAAAGATTGACCAGGCATCGGGAATGGTATTCATCAGGCTATTGTCGATGAGGTACCACAATTCGGAATCGTTTTGTTGTTTTTGTTCCAGGACGGAAAAAATGATGGCACCACTTTCCCCCACAGTATATTTTCCAAACTCTGTAAAAATATTTGGTTCTTCAATCCCTTCTTCCTGGCAAACTTCCTTAATGTTTGAAACCAATTCATTAATCATGTATTTGTAATCATATTCAAACCCAAGATTATTTCTGATGGGAAGACCTCCTCCGAGATTGATTGAATCCAGCGAAGGACAGAGTTTTTTCATTTCAGCAAAAATTTTGAGGGCTTTGCGGAATTCTCCCCAGTAATAGAGGTTGTCCTTGATACCTGAGTCCACAAAAAAGTGGAGCATTTTCAGGGTGACCCTTTTTTTCTTGGCGACTTTGGTTTTGTAAAAATCAATGATTTCTGCACTGCGTATACCCAAACGGGAGGTGTAATATGCAGATTGAGGCTCTTCATTGATGGCCATCCGGATGCCGATGGTGAGATTCCCGGAAGTTTTGGCATAGAGTCTGTCCAGCTCGAGTTTACTGTCGAGGACGGGGATAATGTTTTCGTATCCCTCGTTCATCAGGGAAACGATTTTATTGAGGTAGTCCTCTGTTTTGTGTCCGTTGTGGATGAGGAGGGTTTTTTTATCGATTTTCCCCTTTTCTGTTAGAATCTTTATGATATCGATGTCAAAGGAAGAGGAAGTCTCCAAGTGTACATTATGTTCGAGTGCTTCTTCGATGACATGAGAAAAATGGCAGCACTTTGTACAATAACAATAGTAGTAATCTCCTTTGTAATTATTGGCCTTCATGGCCTTGTTGAACAGGTTTTTTGCTTTCTTAATCTGGTCTCCGATTCGCGGCAGATATGTCAATCGGAAGGGGGTCCCATATTTTTCAATCAGGTACTTCAGAGAAATTCCATGAAAGGTCAAATTACCCTGGTGGAGATCAAAACCTTCCTGTGGAAAGTAATACGTTTGGTTAATCAGTTGAAAATATGTATTTTTCATTTACGGGCATAAAAGGGATTTTTGTTAAAAATGGAGACAAAGAAACAATAAAACTACTAAAAACGACCCATTCCTTTTAAGAAATCACAAGAATTTTTGCGAAGGCAGTCTACAAGGCAGCAATACCCCTTAAAATTTTTCTACTGCCCCTAACCCAAACAGGGCATAATCATATTTTACAGGGTCTGCCGGATCAAATAGCCTCAACACACTATCTATTTCCTGCAATGCTTTGGCGTCATTCTGGTGGCGGGTGAGAATACCCAGCTTTCTGGCGATATTGCCCGTATGGACATCCAGAGGCAAACTCAACTGCGAAGGCTGCAACGTCCCGTTCCAGATGCCAAAATCCACGCCCTTGTGGTCTTGTCGCACAAACCATCTGAGCATCATGTTGATTCTTTTGGCAGAGCTGCCCTGCATGGGGTCGCTTACATGCTTTTCGCTTCTGGGCAAGTGATCTGTTTCAAAGAAAATTCTCTTAAACGCGGAAATAGCCGGTTGCAATGTCTCTTTTTGAGCGTGGGCTTCAAACACGTTCTGCATTCCCCCGTGATGAAGATAGATATGCTTCAAACAATGGATAAAACAGTGCAGATCTTCACGGTTGAAGGTGCGATGAACGAATTCCAGCTTTCGTATTTGTTGTTCTGAGGCGGACATGACAAAATCAAACGGACTTTCCCCCATTTTTTCCATCAACGAGGCGGCATTCCTGATGATGCTTTTGCGATTGCCCCAGGCAATTGTGGCCGTTAAAAATCCTGAAACCTCGATATCCTCTTTCCTTTCAAAAAGGTGCGGTATAAAAACAGGGTCATTTTCGATAAAACTAGTCTGGTTGTACAGAATTGCCTTTTCGTCCAGGAATTCCTTGATTTCCCGCAAGGACTCACGTAACTCCATTTCGAAGGAACTGAAATTCTTTATTTCAACGTCTGTTTGATTTCTACAATTTCATACCCTTCGATGATGTCACCTTCCCGGATATCGTTAAAATTTTTAATTGTCACACCGCACTCCAGTCCTGTACGAACTTCCTTAGCGTCTTCTTTAAATCGTTTTAGCGAAGAAAGCTCACCGTGAGCGCCTTCTTTTGTTGGGAAGACAACAATTCCATCCCGAATGACGCGAATGTGCGTATTTCTGGTGACTTTTCCCTCTTGTACATAACATCCGGCAATGGTACCGATTTTCGACATCTTGTAAGTTTCGCGTACTTCCACCTGGGCCACAATTTTTTCTTCTTTAGTGGGCTCAAGCATTCCTTCCATTGCTGATTTGACTTCTTCAATCGCTTCGTAAATGATGGAATAGGTTTTGATCTGCACACCTTCTCTCTCGGCAAGGTTACGCGCATTAGCAGAAGGCCTGACCTGGAATCCAATGATGATGGCATCAGAAGCTGAAGCCAGGAGTACGTCTGATTCTGCAATTCCTCCCACGGCTTTATGTATCACATTTACCTGGATAGTTTCTACAGACAATTTGATTAATGAGTCTGACAGGGCTTCGATAGAACCATCTACATCTCCTTTTACGATCAGGTTCAATTCTTTAAAAGTACCCAAAGCAAGACGTCTGCCTATTTCATCCAGAGAAATGCGCTTGCTTGCTCTATTGGACTGTTCTCGTTCGATTTGTGCGCGCTTGGCTGCCAGCTGTCTGGCATCCTGGTCAGACTCCATCACCTTGAACTTTTCTCCTGCCTGCGGGGCGCCACTGAGCCCCAGAATCAGTGTCGGAGTTGATGGTCCGGCTTTCTTTACCTTTTTGCCGTGTTCATTAAACATGGCCTTGATTTTTCCGGAATAGGGACCTGCCACAAGTGAATCGCCAACTTCTACGGTTCCATTCTGTACCAGAATTTTGGTGACATATCCTTTTCCTTTATCCAGCGAGGCTTCAACGACGGTACCTATTCCCGGTTTATTTGGATTGGCTTTCAATTCGAGGACTTCTGCTTCAAGGATGATTTTCTCCAGCAATTTATCTACGTTCAGACCTTGCTTTGCAGAAATATCCTGTGACTGGTAGTTACCCCCCCAGTCTTCTACGAGAAGGTTCATGGAGGCAAGTTCCTGTTTGATTCTTTCAGGATCAGCTCCGGCCTTATCGATTTTGTTGATCGCAAAAATCATGGGTACACCAGCTGCCTGTGCGTGACTGATGGCTTCCTTGGTTTGAGGCATGATGTGATCGTCCGCTGCTACAATGATCACTGCAATATCTGTCACCTTGGCACCACGGGCACGCATGGCGGTAAATGCTTCGTGACCCGGAGTATCCAGGAAAGTGATTTTTTTGTTGTCCTCACCAACTCTCACTTCATAAGCGCCAATGTGCTGTGTAATACCTCCGGCTTCACCGCTGGCTACTTTGGCAGAACGGATATAATCGAGAAGTGAAGTCTTACCGTGGTCTACGTGACCCATGACGGTCACGATCGGAGCCCTTGGTTCCAGGTCTTCTTCGTTGTCTTCCACCGGAGCCTCCTCGTCGATGCCTTCTTCGGCACTGATAAACTCCACTTCGTGTCCAAACTCACCGGCTACAAGTTCGATGATTTCCGCATCCAGACGCTGGTTGATGGAGACGATGATGCCAAGGCTCATACAGGTTGTGATGACCTGAGAAACTGGAACATCAAGTAGACCGGCCAATTCTGAAACTGAGATAAACTCTGTCAACTTCAGCGTTTGGTCAGCACCTTCACTATCCAGGAGTTCCTGTTTTTCCCGTTTGACGTCTCTGTTTTCTCTTCGGATTTTTTGTCGTTTGTTTTTTCCTCCGACATTCAGACGGGCCATTGTGGCCTTGATTTTATCGTCGATTTCCTTTTGAGAAACTTCTTTGACTTCTTCTTTCTGGACCTTTCCTTTGACACCACCTTTGCTGCCATCGGCAGACCTGCCATCACTGACAGAACCTCCAGCAGGTAGTTTTTTTCTTTTTCTTTTCTTTTTCAGCGCATCGCCTGCGGATTCTCCCTGTGCGGGGGTATCTGATTTGCTTTGTCCTTTATCGGTTGTCTTGGGCTTGGTAGAACTATCCAGTTTGCTGGTGTCTATTTTGCCCATAATTTTCAATCCTTTCAGCTGTGGAGTTTCAGCACGGTGCATTTCTTCTTCGGGCGGTGCTGCAGCGGGTTTTTCTGCAGGAGCCGGCGCAACAACTGGTTCTGCCGCTTCAGGCACCTCTTTTACCGGCTCTGGTGGTGCGGTTTCTGCGGGTTGTTCAGGTTTTGGTTTCTCCAGTTCAATTTTTCCTACTACTTTGAGTTTTGGTAAATCTGTTTTTACCGAAAAAACACTTTCTTCCTCTTTTGGAGGTTCGGGTTTTTTTTCTTCTACTACCGGCGGGGCTACCACAGGTTTTTCTAGGTCAGAAATTTTTGGAATTGAGAACAAGGGTTTACCCGCAGGCTTTTCATCTGCCAGGGATTTTTCATCTTTCAACCCAGGCCTGTTTCCAATTACAATCTGGTCGGCTTTTTCTTTTTCAGCCATAGATGAGCGGAACTCTTTTAAAAGCTCCGTATGCATTTCATCCGAAATCATAGATGTAGGCTTGTTTTCTACTACGTGACCCTTGGAAGCAAGGAATTCCACGATAGTAGCCACGCCTACATTCAACTCTTTTGCAATTTTTACTAATCTTTCTGCCATTAGCAAGTTTAAATATTTAAAATAGATTACTCGTCCTCAAACTCTGATGCGAGAATCTTTAATACTTCGTCAACTGTTTCCTCTTCAAGATCGGATCTGCGTACCAGCTCCTCCCTGTTTAGGGCGAGCACGCTTCTAGCCGTATCACAGCCTATATTTTTCAGAGTTTCAATGACCCAGTCTTCAATTTCATCAGCAAATTCGTCCAGATCTACATCGTCTATTTCCTGTTCTTCGTTGTCTCTGAATACGTCAATCTCAAAATTTGTCAGTTTGCTGGCCAGTTTGATGTTGCTTCCGCCTTTTCCTATGGCCAAAGAGACCTGATCAGGTTTCAGAAATACAGAGGCACGTAAATTAGCCTCGTCCAAACTGATGCTGGTCACTTTTGCAGGAGTCAGTGATCGTTGAATAAACAGAGAAGTATTGTTTGTAAAATTGACAATATCAATATTTTCATTGCGCAACTCACGGACAATTCCGTGAATTCTTGAACCTTTCATGCCGACGCAGGCTCCTACGGGGTCAATTCTGTCATCATAGGATTCAACGGCAACTTTAGCCCGTTCACCAGGGATTCTTACAATTTTTTTGACAGAAATAAGACCATCCTCAATTTCCGGAACTTCCTGTTCCAGTAACTTCTCCAAAAACCCGTTATCTGTGCGTGAAATCATCACCATTGGGGTTCCGTTTCTCATTTCCACCCGTTTGATGATACCTCGAACCATGTCTCCTTTTCTAAAAAAGTCACCCTTTATCATTTCCAAACGCGGTAACACCAATTCGTTTTGAGTCGAGTCATCCATGACCAGCACTTCTTTTTTCAGAATCTGGCTTACCTCTCCCACAACCAGGTCGCCCACCCGATCCATATATCTTTTATAGACGTCATCCTTTTCAAGGTCCATAATTCGGGAAATCAGAGTTTGTCTCGCTGCCATGATGGATCTTCTGCCAAAATCTTCCAGTGTAAGCTGTTGGTAGCACTCTTCGCCTACTTCGTAGGCATCATCGATAGATTTCGCCTCGGAAAAGGAAATCTGGCCCAACTCGTCGGTAACCTCACCATCAGGTACAATCAGCCTAACCCTCCACATTTCAAGGTCTCCGTTTTGAGTATTGACGATTACGTCAAAATTGTCGTCAGAGCCATACTTTTTGCGGATCAATGTGCGGAAGACATCTTCAAGTACCCGCACCATCGTAGGGCGGTCTATGTTTTTACCTTCTTTAAACTCGGAAAAGGATTCTACTAAATTCATTAATTAAAACTTATTTTAATTTTTGACTCAATAATATCTTCAAATTTTACTATTTCTTCTGCAAGGACTTTTTTTGTCTTCTTTCCTTCGAGCACCTTTTTTTCTACTTCGACAGTAACCATGTTTTGTTCCACCCTTCTCAAAACTCCCCGAAAAGACTTTCCATCATTCACTTTCACATCAATAATCCTGCCTATATTTTTAGGATACTGGCGAAGAAGACGCAGAGGGCTGCCCACACCCGCGGAGGAGACCTCCAGCAGATAGTCATTTCCCAATTCCAGGGAGGCGTCCAGCGATGCTTCAATCCAACGGCTCAAACGTTGACATTTCTGCACAGTAATACCTTCATCGCTATCCAGAAAAACTTCAAGTTTATTGCCTGTCAAACGCACGTCTACCAGAAACACGTCCACCATTTCCAAAGCCTCTATGCCTTTGCTGACAAGATTCTCTGCGCTATTCTTATCCATTTTTAACAAGTAAAATAAAAAAGGGAACCTAATTGTCCCCTTTCGCAACATTCTATTGAAATGCAAAAGTAAGGGTTTTTTTACACAACATCACAAAATGGTTCAAAATCATTTGTTTATTTTACTTTTTTATCCAGCAGGAAACTCGGTTTTTTGTCGGAAAGCAAACAACTTTTTCTGGATATAGTCTCCCTAGCAGGACAAATCATGGCAAATATTTCTACTTTTGCGGCTACAAATGTTTGCGAACACCCAATTACAGGGCTAGTATCACATAAAATCACAAAACGACCCTCAAATCAGAAGGATGAAGACAACAATTGCTCAACGAAGTGCCGATAATATCCGGATATTTTCAGCGGCCATGGTCGAGAAAGCAGCCTCCGGACACCCTGGTGGTGCAATGGGAGGTGCAGATTTTATCCAAATTCTTTACAGTGAGTTTCTCTCCTTTGATCCTGATGATGGGTCTTGGTTTCTTCGCGACAGGTTTTTTCTGGATCCTGGGCACATGTCAGCAATGCTTTATTCCCAACTTGTGCTTTGCGGCTTCATGAGCATGGAAGACATTCAGCACTTCCGCCAATGGAAAAGTGCTACCCCCGGCCATCCTGAACTTGATCTTGTACGCGGCATTGAAAACACCTCTGGCCCATTGGGTCTCGGACATGCATTCGGAGCAGGTGCAGCCATTGCAGAGAGGTTTCTGGTTCACCGTTTTGGCGAGTGGATGTCGCATTATACTTACATGTACATTTCGGATGGTGGAATTCAGGAAGAGATTTCGCAAGGAGTTGGCCGAATTGCAGGATATCTGGGTTTGGGAAGGCTGATCATGTTTTATGATGCCAATGATGTACAGTTGTCGACACATGTTGGCGAGGTGACAGCAGAAGACACCGCAATGAAATATGAAAGCTGGAACTGGCATGTAATGACAATAGATGGGCACGATGAAGAACAGATCCGACAGGCCATCCGTCTTGCACAAGAAGAAACTGACAAGCCATCGCTGATTATTGGACGCACCATTATGGGAAAGGGTGCTGTACAGGAAGACGGCTCCTCATATGAAGGGCAGGTAGAAACACATGGAAAACCCTTGGGCAAATCCAAAGCTTCATTTTCTGCCACCATAAAACATCTTGGAGGAAATGCGGCACAACCTTTTGAGTTGTTTGCAGAAGTGGAAGAGTATTACAAGGAAGTCCTGGCAAAAAAACGCAGCGTCGTTTCAGAGAAAAAGGCGGAATATGCACGTTGGGCACAACAGTATCCTGAAAAAGACCAACTCTTTAGGCAATACCTTTCTTCAAAGTCCGTACACGTTGACCTGAGTTCCATCCAGATGGCCGGTAATGATGCAACAAGAAATGCGTCTTCGCGCGTGTTGGCATATCTCGCCGAAAACACCGGCAACATGATCGTTTCTTCAGCCGATTTGTCGAATAGCGATATGACCGAGGGTTTTCTGAAAAAGTCAAAAGCATTTGCGCGGCATGACTTTTCCGGCGCATTTTTGCACGCGGGAGTCTCAGAGCTGACCATGGCTGCGCTCAGTACAGGCATGGCTCTTCACGGAGGAGTGATCCCTGTATGTGCCACGTTTTTTGCTTTTTCTGACTACATGAAGCCAGTGCTTCGTATCGCGGCCTTAATGGAGCAGCCTGTCAAATTTCTTTGGACACACGATGCGTTCCGGGTAGGGGAAGATGGTCCGACACACCAGCCTGTAGAGCAGGAGGCACAACTTCGACTCCTGGAAAAATTGCACAACCATTCGGGAATTCCTTCATTTCTTGTACTTAGGCCTGCCGACAGCGCAGAAGTAGCACACTCCTGGGACTTAATGCTTCAAACTACTGACAGACCATCCGGACTTATCCTTTCCAGGCAAACCATCAAGGACATCCCATCAACCAATAGTGACAGAAAAACAGAAAGTGCCGAATTGCGGAAAGGCGCATACATTGTTTACAATTCGGGCCCGGAAGTAGATATTATCCTTTTAGCCAATGGTTCGGAGGTATCCACTCTGATGGATGCGGCGCCGATTTTGCAGCAGGAGTACAATCTCAGGGTTCGTGTGCTATCCGTTCCGTCAGAGGGTTTGTTCAGGCAACAGCCACAGCAGTATCAGCAATCCTTACTACCCCCCAAAACGCCGGTATTTGGATTGACGGCCGGACTACCGGTAACTCTTGAAAGTCTGACGGGTTCAGAGGGAAAAGTGTTTGGGCTGTCGCATTTCGGTTATTCAGCGCCTTATCAGGTGCTGGATGAGAAATTCGGTTTTACTCCGGAAAATGTTGTAAACCAGGTGCTTAGTTTGTTACAACGGTAATGATTACCCAGGCCCAAAACCAGCTTTTTGACTGATTTCCAGCATGGCCTCAATACATTTTCTTCCTTTGAGAATGGTCTGTTGATCGAGAATGATTTCGGGCAACTCATACTTCATGCAGATATATAATTTTTCAAGTGTGTTGCGTTTCATGTGTGGGCATTCATTGCACGCACAGTTTGTTTCTGGTGGAGCGGGTATAAAAGTTTTTTGAGGAGAGGCCAATTGCATTTGGTGCAAAATTCCAGCTTCAGTGGCGACAATAAATGCATTTTTAGGAGAAGAAATGGTATACTTCAGCATTTGTGTTGTGGAGCCGATAAAGTCAGCGACAGCGAGAATTTTTTCTTCACATTCCGGATGGGCAATAAATTCAGCATCCGGATGTTTTCGTCGCATAGAATCAATTTTTTCCATGGAAAAAATTTCATGAACCATACAGGCGCCATTCCACAAAACCATATCTCTGCCGGTCTTCTTTTTCAGGTAGGCGCCCAGGTTTTTATCGGGAGCGAAAATGATCTGCCGGTCTTCCGGAATGCTATTGATGATAACTTCAGCGTTGGATGAAGTGCAGCAGATATCGGTCAGTGTTTTCAATTCTGCAGTACAGTTAATGTAAGACACAACCACATGGTCAGGGAAGGAGGCTTTAAATTTCTGAAACAAAGGGGCAGGGCAGCTATCGGCGAGCGAGCAACCCGCTTTCAGATCGGGCAACAAGACCTTCTTGTTTGGATTTAGCATTTTTGCCGTTTCTGCCATAAAGTGAACGCCTGCAAAAACGATTATATCGGCATCCGTTTGGGCTGCTTTTTGAGAAAGTCCCAGGCTGTCTCCGATATAGTCAGCCACGTCCTGAATCTCAGATTCCTGATAGTAATGCGCCAGAATGACAGCATTTTTCTCTTTCTTGAGTTTTTGAATTTCTTCAACCAAATCAAGTCGGACATCCGGTTCAATTTCCAGATAACCCAGCTTAGTCAGCGAAGACATTTCAACTTCTGTTAGTGTTTGCATAACAATGGTTTTATTGGTCCGAATTATCCTGAAACTCTTTTTTCTCAGGCCATTCAAGGGTGGTGCTCACCGCAAAATGATCGGAAAATTGTTCTTTATGTATCTCAAAATCCACTACTGAGAAATCGTGATCTGAAAAAATGTAATCAATGCGCAACAATGGGATTTTTCCTGCATAAGTTGTACCCAAACCTCTTCCTTTTTCACAAAAAGAATCCTTACCCAGGCGAGAGAGAACCTGATATGTGTACGATTGTGGGGGGTCATTCAGATCTCCTGACAAGACGACAGGGTGCGGACTTTTTTTGGCATGAGCGGCGATTTTTTCAGCTTGTCTGCTTCTCGTGATGTGTCGGTTTTTAAATTTCCGAAGCATGCCTTTGATATCATACCAGGTCTTTTTCTGGTCTATTTCACTTTGGTTACTCAGGTTTTCAGCGTCTATGCTGATTTGGTTGGACTGCAAATGAAAACTATAGAACCGGATGGTGTCAAAACCTGTATTGACATCTGCCCATAAGCAGGAGTTTGTGATGGTGCCAAAATCAATTTCGCCCTTCTTTAAGATAGGAAAACGAGAAAGGATGATAGCTCCTTTTCCAGTGTGATGAAGCTTGTAAGCTGGGAAAGACTTCCGTATGATGTCATAGCCATACTCACGTACTTCCTGCAAACAGAAAACGTCAGTTGAGTCAAATTCATGTAAATATTCTACAAAAGCCTCCCGCTTTTCCTTTCGGTTATCTTTGCTTCTGGAATAACCATACAACCCGTTACTGATGTTATATGAGGTAATTCTGAGTTCTTTGTTTCCGTCACTCGGAATGGTTGAGTGAAAGCCAATAAAACTTGAAAATTCCGACCACCCCAAGGCCAGACAAGCGACTGAAAGTAAGGCAAGTCGAGGTTTTATCCAAAACCAAAGGATTATGAACAAGACATTGCCCACCAAAAAAAGGGGATAAAACAAACCAAAAAAAGCGACAACCCAGGTAGTTTCAGGATCAATATGTGGTGCGAGATAGGCAAGGAAGGTGCCTGTAACAAGGGCAATATTCACAAAAAGAAACAGTCGCTGCAGCATGTTTTATTCTTTTTTGCTAGCCTGATACAAAATTTCCTTTTCCTCTGCGGTCAGACTTTCATAGCCACGAAGTTTGATTTTATCAAGAATCTGGTCGATTACAGAGGATGAGTTTTCGTTATTGGTTTTTTGAGTCAACGCACTGGATTTATGAGCAACCTTTAAAGACCTGCGTTTTACCGGCGACTGTTTATTGAAATTTTTTGGCAAGGACCAATCAGATAGGTCGTATCCTTTACGGAGTAGGGCGACAAATAAGAATCCAAACAGAGCTCCCCCAAGATGCGCAATATGCCCTCCGGCGTTGCTGGCGGACTGTGTGCCGATGATATCAATAAACAGAATGAACAGTCCTATAAACTTAATTCTGACTGGACCGATCAGAATTAGGTGCATCCGGTACTCGGGAGCAGTGGCCACAGCGGCAAATAGAACAGATAATACCGCTGCTGATGATCCGACAGCAAATCCGCCTGGAGAATTTAATAGAAGCGAGGAAAGCAAAAACACCAAGCCCCCGGCCAGCCCACCCAGGAAGAAAACGGGCAATATTTTTTTGTCTCCCAACAAATCTCCGGTAATGTTTCCAAACCAGTACAGTGTAAGCATATTCCAGATCAGATGCCACAGGCCACCATGAATAAAAAAATGTGTCACCCAGGTCCAGGGCCTGTAGAGAAACGTGTGAAAATCTCCCGGCAATGCAATCCAGGGCAGAATGTCTGCCTGATAAAATGAAGGTAGAAAGGCCGACAAGAGAGCAGTAACGACAAATACGCCCGATTGAATAATCATCAGGCGCGTCACCATATTTCCGTACGAAAAGGCGTGTTGTAAATCTTCAGATAACGAGCGAAACATAGTCATTAGGTTTAACGCAATCCATCAAGTTTCCAGTACTTAATCATGACAAAGCCCATGATTGCGCCCCCCACATGTGCAAAATGCGCAATTCCGTCCTGTGCACCGGACAAACCGGAGTACAAGCCCAGACCTATAAACAAAAGCGCCATATATTTCGCTTTCATCGGAATTGGAGGAAATAGAAGCATCATGCGGGCATTTGGAAACATGGTCGCAAACGCGGCAATGATGCCATACACAGCTCCTGATGCCCCAAGTATTGGAACCGGCGAAGAAATCATTTGTAAAACAGAGGCAATAAAACCGCTACTTAAGTATAAAATTAAAAACCTTTTTGGTTCAAAAGATGGCGACCCTGGCCTGTGTAACACGAAATAATCCTCTATTCCATGAATGGGCAAGGCAAAGCGTACAGCAACAAAAACAATGACATTGATGAGTATCAAATTTTTAACAACGTGTGTGAGGCTATGCATTTTTTGTTGTTTAAGAGGTAAAACGCTTACTAAGCTCGTCTAGTTCTAAGATAAAAAAACATTTCCTGCCGGAAGGGCTTTTGTACGGCATGCTACAACCAAACAACTGGTCAGTAAGACGCTGCATTTCTTCTTTTTCAAGTCGCCGCCCCCGTTTTATACCTGCCGAAAAAGATAGAGATCTAGCCATATTCTCCTGAACACCGAGTTGCAATTCGAGGTTTGAGGTATACTGCTCGATCATTTTATCAATGATGACCTCCACAGAATCTCCCTCATAAAGTCCGGCAGGTGTACCATGAAGAATGAAAGAATTGTGACCAAAGTCTTCCAGTTCAAAACCAACTGCATGCAAAGGACTCAACATATTTTTCAAAAATTCCGCCCTGACCGGATCTAGTTGGATGGTGCGCGGAAATAATTCTTTTTGTGAGGTATATTCTCCGCTTTGTAAAATATCCAGATAGTGTTCGTATAAAATTCGTTCGTGCGCTGCCTGTTGGTCGATGACTAGCAAGCCTGACCGTACCTGGTGAAGAATATACGACTGGTGTAACTGAAAAGGATGGACCAGGTAGGATGGCTGAATTCCTGTTTCTTCTATTGGGCTAAGGGCAGAAGCTTAGTCTGTCAAGCCCTTATATATTTGTTGCCAACCCTCAGCGTTTGTCTGCCGATGACCAGATATACTATCTGGTTTGCCGTAAAAGGATGATTTTGAAGAAGGGTTTATAAATGAGGAAAAAGCAGGATTCTGTGAAAAGTCAATCATAGCGCCCAGAGTATATTGTCCAAGGCTATGTTTGATGGCAACCTTCAAATAGTTGTATAACAGCCGTTCTTCTTCAAATTTGATTTCTGTCTTGGTTGGGTGCACGTTGACATCAATCGTAGAGGGGTCAATTTCAAGAAACAGAAAATATACAGGATAAAGATCGGAAGAAATGATTTCCTCGTAAGCAGCCCTGATCGCGTGGTTGAGATAATGGCTTTTGATAAAACGTTGATTGACAAAAATATACTGTTCTGTCTGGGATTTTTTTGCCGCATCAGCTTTGCCTACAAATCCGGAGATAGACACGATTTCTGCATTTTCCTGTACAGCAACGAGCTTTTCTGCGTAGGGCTTTCCAAAAACAGAAACAACCCGTTGTTTCAGCGTGCCTTTGGGCAGATGAAAAATTTCATTTCCATTATGGAACAGGGAAAAATGGATTTGTGGATTGGCGAGAGCTACGCGGTTAAACTCCTCTGTGATGTGCTTCAGTTCCACAGCATCTGATTTGAGAAATTTTCTTCTCGCAGGCACATTGTAAAATAAATTTTTAACGGTGATGGAGGTTCCCTCAAAGGCCTGTGTTTTTTCCTGAAGGACAGAGACAGAACCTTCCATAACCAGGCGTGTAGCGAGTTCTTCGCTGGCTTGTCGGGTGATCAGTTCAACATGTGCAATAGCTGCTATGGATGCCAGTGCTTCTCCTCTGAATCCCATTGTTTTGATTGAAAAGAGATCTTCAGCTTTTCTGATTTTTGACGTTGCATGTCGTTCAAAGGCCATTCTGGCATCGGTTTCGGTCATTCCAATGCCATCATCAATCACCTGAATGCTTGTTTTTCCGGCATCTTTGACGATGAGCCTCACTGAAGTACTTCCTGCATCAAGCGCATTTTCCAGAAGTTCTTTTACGACGGAAGCCGGACGCTGTACGACCTCTCCTGCTGCAATCTGATTGGCAATGTGGTCTGGCAGCAGGTGAATGATATCTGACATTGAGCAAAAGTTTAATTTGAAAAACTCTCTATCAGGACTACAAATTTGTTAGAGCTCAGGAGAAGGAACGCCAGTAAAAACAGGATGATGATAATATACAGAAGCCGGAGATTTGATTGGCGCACCTGTGTTTTGATGCTACCTTTTTGCCATTTATGATGCAGTCCACTGCGAATGCGCAGCTTGACGTTGTCCATATTTTCATCCTCAGAAACGGGCGGGTTATATTTTCTGATTCTTGCCTCGAGCTCTTCTTTGGCAGGATCATAAAACCGGGGTTTGTAATCAAACGTCCGGGGTTTTGCTCTGTTGCCAAAACCAAATTTTATCATAAAGGAAGCATTGGAAGTCAAAAATAAACTTATGCGTCAATATTTGCGTAACGTGCGTTTTCCTCTATAAATTGTCTGCGAGGTGGTACATCGTCACCCATGAGCATGCTAAAAATTCTGTCAGCCTCCATGGCGTCATAGATGGTTACCTGGCGCAGAATGCGGTTGTTTGGGTCCATCGTCGTTTCCCAAAGCTGCTCGGCATTCATTTCTCCCAGACCCTTGTATCGTTGTGTTTTAATGGTATTATCTTCCTTTCCGTTGGAATATTGCAGGATCGCGGCTTTTCGCTCCTCGTCATTCCAGCAGTAAACAAAATTCTTTCCTTTTTTTACCTGGTACAGGGGAGGTGCTGCGATATAGATATGTCCATGCTCAATCAGCGGCTTCATATATCTGAAAAAGAACGTCATGATTAGTGTGGAAATATGGCTACCGTCGACATCCGCATCACACATGATGACAACTTTGTGGTAACGCAACTTGTCGATATTGAGAATCTTTTCTCCCTCTTTTTCTTCTATACTTACTCCGAGAGCTGTGAAGATATTTTTGATTTCTTCGTTTTCATAGATTTTGTATTCCATTGCCTTCTCTACGTTGAGAATTTTTCCTCTCAACGGCAGGATGGCCTGAAAATTCCGGTCGCGACCCTGCTTTGCAGTACCTCCCGCCGAGTCACCCTCGACAAGAAATATTTCGGAATCGGCCGGGTCTTTGGAGCTGCAATCAGAGAGTTTTCCGGGAAGGCCAGAGCCTGTCAGCACATTTTTACGCTGGACCATTTCTCTGGCTTTGCGGGCTGCATGACGTGCTGTCGCTGCGAGAATGACTTTATCCACGATCCGCTTTGCCATGACCGGGTTTTCTTCAAGGTATGCTTTCAGGACATCGCCCACGCACCTTGAAACGATACCCGTCACTTCTGAGTTGCCAAGTTCACCTTTTGTCTGACCTTTAAATTGTGGTTCCGGCACTTTTACTGAA
>JAJTEZ010000026.1 GCA_021298335.1 Saprospiraceae bacterium
ATGCAATTCGCAGCAAACACCCATACATGTGGTTGCTGGATCCTCTTGATGGTACGAAGGAATTTTTAAAACGCACCGATGAATTTAGCATCAACCTGGCCTTAATTTCTGAGGGTCAGGTAGTGGCGGGATACATTCATCTGCCAGTTTGGGACAAAGTGTATTTTGCACAAAAAGGACAGGGTGCCTTTGAACTTTCTGACGGCAACTTGCACAAACTGGCAGCCGCCCATTACTCGTTACAGGATTCCGGGCTCAGGGTAGTCGCCAGTCGTAGCCATCTGGATGATCTCACAAAGACGTACATTGATCAACTGGTAGAACCCACACTGCTGCCACTGGGAAGTGCCCTGAAATTCATCAGTATTGCCACCGGAGAGGCCCACTATTATCCTCGCATGGTCAATATCATGGAATGGGATACAGCTGCAGGTCAGATTTTGATTGAAGAAGCGGGAGGATCAATGGTGGATGCCTCCACGGGCAGACCTCTGGTCTACAATAAGCCAGATTTATACAATCCATATTTTATCGCCTCCGGAATACAATTGTAGGATGTACACCCCCCTCAGCGCAGTTGTCATTGCCAAAAACGAAGAACGAACAATCGGGAAATGTCTGGATGCCCTTCGCAGGGTTTCGGATGACATTATTCTGGTTCTCGATACGCTTTCCACTGATCATACTCAAGGCATTGCATCCCAAAAGCAGGTTCGAATCATGCCTTTTGACTGGCAAGGCTATTCGGCTGGTAAAAATTACGGGGCTTCTCTGGCCCGGCACGACTGGATTCTTTGCCTGGATGCAGACGAAGTATTGGATGAAACACTGATCTCTCAACTGACCTCCCTGCAAGCTGCGCAGAACAGTTATTTTCTGATGAATATTCAGACCTGGTTTGGGAATGTTGCCGTCAGACACAGTGGCTGGTATCCTGACTGGAACATTCGTCTATACAACCGCACAACGATGCAATGGAGCCATGATTTCGTCCACGAAGAGCTTATCGCTAACCAAGACCTTCAGCCTGTAAAAATGCGCGGCAAAATCAATCACTTCAGCTTTGCCAATGAGGCACACATGAAAGAAAAATACCTCTACTACGCCAGGCTCAGAGCTGCTGAATGGGTGCGCAGTCAGTCTTCACCACCTTGGTATAAATGGTTTGCGGGACCGGCTTTTCGCTTTTTCAGGACGTTTATTTTGAAACGGGGATTTTTAGATGGCAGTACGGGTTATCTGATCGCAAAAAATGAGTACATCCTCAAAAAAAATGAGTTGCGTTTTTTTCGCCAATTGTTGGCTTCAGGTGCCCACTAATCCAGGTAAGCTATTCAGGTTTGCCCAGTCTCCAGATCGTTTCAATACCCTTACCGATTGTTTCGATGCCTTTGGAAAGAGGTCCACGGGTGATGTCTTCAAATCTTTCCGTAATTTGAGTGCCATCATATTGTTGTGGATAAATCATAATCTTGCTGTTCCACTCGAAATGACGTTCCAGTTTGTCAGGTAGTTGCTCCAGGACAGGTAGCCACGACAGAGAACCCTTACGGGCAGTGACAAAGACCAACAAATCATCAGAGTGAAGGTCGCGCGATAGAATCAACAGATCTTCCCAGTCGTTAAATACTTTGTACTGGACGCCAATGCTTCTGTCATGCTTTCTGCTGATAGTCCTGAAAACTTCGAGAGTGCGCGATTCGCCATATACGATCACCGGCAGAGACAACTCTTTTGCCAGGCGCAATATTTTAAATATCCAGATCAAAAACCCTTTTTCCATTTCTGCCAGCGGAGGAATAGTCACAACAATCCTCTTGTGCGCAATCATGGGTTTTTCGATGTGACTCAAAAAGATGGTTTTATCAGTATTGGAGAGGATTGTCTCGATTTTTTCTCCCATCACTTTTTCCAGAATCCCTTCTTTGTGTGGCCATCGCATTAACAGGATGTCAGACATGATTTCGCGCGAGATGCGGGCTATGCCGCTCATGGCGTTGTGGTCAATCGTGGTGATTGCATTGATCTTAGTTTCAGTTGCCGAACCTTGAGTAACATATTGTTGCAACCGGGCCCGGGACTTCAGAATGTTTTTTTCTGCCTCTTCATCATTCGGTACCACCATGAGCATCGAAACAGGATTTGGTGAAGTACGCTCTTTCATCAACATTGCCAGCTCGAGAATGTTACCGGGATTGCCTGAACCAGATACCGGCAGTAGAATATGCTCATTGGTTGCGCTGAGAGCCACCCCGGTATCAGGCAAATTCCAATCGTCGGATATCACAATCTTTCTGGCTGCTTTTTCAGTGACGAAGGAAGCCACAACGCAAGTAATCAGGATCAGGATAATCGTCCCGTTGAGGATGTTTTCATCCAGGATTCCGGCATTAAACCCCACCAGTATGATGGCTAGTGTAGCTGCCGCATGTGAGCTCGACAAGCCAAAAATCAACTGCCTTTGTGCAGCAGAATACCTGAACACCCATTGAGTGATAAGTGCCGCCAGCCATTTACCAAAAAGAGCTACAATGGTCAGTGTGGCAGCTACAATGAGGGCCGTGTTGCCATTCATAATGACGCTGACGTCGACAATCATACCGACTGATATCAGGAAAAAGGGAATAAACAATGCGTTTCCGATAAATTCAATGCGGTTCATCAACGCAGAAGAGTGCGGAATCAGTTTGTTGAGGGCCAGTCCTGCTACAAAGGCCCCAATGATTTTTTCCACTCCCGCTGCTTCGGCGAGAAAGGCGGCAAAAAATACTACGGATAAGACAAATATATAGTGTGCGTGTTTTTCACTTTCCAGCTTGCTGAAAAACCATTTTGCCACTCTCGGCACGGCCCAAAACATAATGAAAGTAAAAATGGTGAGTGAGATGCAAAGTCCAGACCAGAATGCACCATCCAGCGTACCCCGGGCATTTTGCATGATGATCGCAAGAATGATCAGCACAGCCGTATCCGTCAGGATAGTCCCCCCAACGGCAACGGCTACCGCCTGGTTTTTGGAAATACCAAACCGACTCACAATCGGGTATGCTACCAAAGTATGAGTGGCAAACATGGACGCAGTTAGAAGGCTAGCATTCATGTTGTATCCCAACACAAAATAACATACAGGAAAACCCACCGCAATCGGTATGAGAAAAGTCAGAAAACCAAATAGAAGACTTTTGTTTCTGTTGGTTTTGAAATCCTGCAAATCAAGTTCCAGTCCGGCAATAAACATGATATACAATAATCCAATCGTGGAAAATAAGTCCACAGCAGAGGTCTTGTCAAGGATATTGAAACCATTGGGACCAATGACCACTCCGGAAATGATCAGACCGATGATTCCCGGTATATTCAATCGTTTTAAAAGGATCGGAGCCAGAAGAATGATGAACAATATCAGCGAAAAAATCAATACGGGATTGTGCAGCGGTAATCGGAATTCGTGGCTTATATGTTCAAAAAAGTCATTCATAACGGCAAAAGGAAATGGTGGTCAAATTCCGAATTACGCCAAACAAAGAAAGTTGCGAAAAACCCCATCGTTTTCCACGTCTGAACGTTGTCGGAGCAGGCAATACAATCACGATAATAACCTCGAAATGGCTGATTTGTTGCATTCTGCCAGCCTTGAGTAGAACGGAAAGATTCCGGTGTATGGAGTATGAAATGGGCATGGGGGAGTAAAACCAACAAAAATTTGTATCTTTCGGACATGTTTGAATATGCACAAAAAATACAATCGCACCTTCAGGAGGTGGTTCAGGGTCAGGAGTCTGTTCTCTTAGCAGCGTCAGACTGGCTCGCCGATACAATCATTCACGACAGGATGATTCATACATTTGGCACCGGTCATTCGCACATGATGGCGTTGGAATTGTTTGTCAGGGCTGGCGGTCTCGCCAATGTCAACGCCATGCTGGACAGTATGGTCATGACATCAGAAGGCTCGCGGAGGAGCGCTGAAATCGAACGGATACCCGGCCTTGCAAAAATTATCTGGGATCAGCATAAGATAGACAAAGAGGATGTTATGATTGTCATTTCAAATTCAGGTCGCAATGCCCTGCCGTTGGAAATGGCCATGGTGGCCAGGGAGTTTGGAATGAAAGTTATTGCCATCACATCCCTGACCCAGTCTTCAAAGTATCCTTCCCGACATAGCAGTGGAAAAAAACTGATGGATGTAGCAGACCTCGTCATCGACAACAAGGTACCTTCCGGAGATGGAATCCTCTCTATCGGAGGATGTCAGACAGGTGCTTCCTCCACGATTTCTGGCGTATTTATTGTAAACCTGCTCGCTACCGAAGCCATGAAAATTGCAGCCGAAAAAGGGGCAAGGCTGCCAGTTTACTTCAGCCAGAATATCGATGGCTTCAGCAACGAAGAATTGTACGACAAATACAGTGGCAGAGTAAAACACCTGTAATGAATCAGGTATGTCAGAAGGAGTTGATGATTTGAAGAAATTCTCCGGCTTGTAGTGAAGCACCGCCCACAAGTCCTCCATCTACGTCGGCTTTGGCAAAAATTTCCCTGGCATTTGACGCCTTAACAGATCCTCCATACAGAATCGAAGTATTGTCAGCCACCCGTTTACCATACATTTTTTGTAGCATAGCCCGGATAGAAGCATGCATTTCCTGTGCTTGTTCCGGCGAGGCTGTTTCACCGGTTCCGATCGCCCAGACCGGCTCGTAGGCGATGACAATCTGTTTCATTTCAGCGGCGGTAATACCTGAGAGAGATTCCACCAGTTGCGTTTGCACATGCTTGACATGGTTTCCTGCCTTGCGGATGTCCAGCGTTTCACCACAGCAGAAAATTACTTTCAGGCCCGCAACCAGTGCAGCCCGCAATTTGTCCGCCAGCAATTGGTTGCTTTCATGAAAATACTCCCTTCGCTCAGAGTGACCCAGAATCACATAAGGGATTTTGATAGACGCCAGCATTTGAGCGGATACTTCTCCGGTAAAGGCGCCTGACTCTTTATGGTGACAATTTTGAGCTGCAAGGATAACCTTGCTTGATGCCTTGATTTTTTTTTGCAGTGTTGTCAGGTGAGTAAATGGCACAGCCAGAATGGTCTGTACATTAGAAGGCCTGCTTCCTGAAGCAATAGTCTCTGCAAGTACAACTCCCTCCTGAATGGAGGTATGCATTTTCCAGTTGCCTGCTGCGATAAATTTTCGTGCCATGGTTTTGATTTTTCTATCGCAAAAGTACTTCTTTCAATGTCAACCACAAGCAGAAATTCGGCATTGATTAAAAAAATCATTCATATTTTCCAGCACGATTTAGATACCTCGGGGTAAATGATGCAGAATTTAAGAGATTCATAAGAATTCGAATTTTCTCTGTTATAGAACTTCAATTCCGGCGACAAGCTGGCCGTGACTTGTGTAAAATGTATTACCTTTGCAGACTCTAAAGATTTTTACAATGATTGCAGGCAAGTCTTGGAAGCTTTTGTTCATGTGTTTATTTGGCGGGTTGCTCACCAGTTGTTCAAATGATTTCGAACTGACAGAAGGCACGGTGGATTTACCTGTTGTGTATGGCATGATTTCGGTAGGTGATTCTGCTACGTATATTCGTGTGGAGAAGGCGTTTATTGATGAAGAAACCTCAGCAATTCAATTGGCCAAAGACCCTGCAAACCTCTATTATAATGATATTGAAGTTGTGCTGGTGCATGAAAAAACCGGCAGACAATCTGTCTTGCAGCGCGTAGACGGTAATCTGGAAGGCTACAAACGTGATCAGGGCGCATTTGCCGATATGCCCAATTACTTGTATAAAATTCGAAAGGGTAACCTGAATTTTATCCCAAAGGATGCCTACACCTTACTGGTCCGGAAAAAGGATGGCACATTGCTCACCAAGGCGACTGTCGTAGCCATTGCTCCTTATGCCAATGAAGATATCACAAATCCCGGCCCGACAGCCCTTCTTTCCTTCAATAATCTGCTGGATTTTAAAGTCCGCTGGTTTGGTGACCCTGCCGGCGTCATCCATGATGTGGCCTTTACTTTCAACGTGAAAGAAGAAAAGGCTGGGAAAGTGACTGATAAAAGTGTCACCTGGAAGGTAGCTGAAAACCTCGAAAAAACAGAGTACACGTTTAAAGGAAGAGCATTTTATGAATTTATGCAGGGGGCTTTTGAAAAAGATCCTGCAGTCAAAAGGTACTTCCAAAGTGCCTCGCTGACGATCGTGTCCGGAGGACAGGCCATTAAGGACTACATTAGTATCGGGCAGGCCAATCTGGGTATCACTTCAAGTGGCGAAATACCCCGTTATTCCAATCTTAGCAATGGAGCTTTGGGGCTCTTCTCCTCAAAGACCACTTTCACACGTCCCGACATAGGTCTCGCCAATGTAACACTGGATTCCCTCAGAAATGGTGTCGTCACCAAAAGTCTCAATTTCCAATAGGGTTACTGACGATTTGTCAGTTCTTTCAGACGAAATTACTGATATAAAGATCGATTTGTCATGTTTTATTCTCCATTTCGGTGGATTTGTCTGTTGGCACGCCAATTGACTAAGAAAGTTAGAACAATCAATCGATTTTTTCATCATTAATATTAGTACAGAAAATGGGTAAAATAATAGGGATAGACCTGGGAACAACTAATTCCTGCGTCGCAGTGATGGAAGGCAATGAACCTGTGGTGATTGCCAATGAAGAGGGTAGGCGGACTACACCATCCATAGTGGCTTTTCTTGACAATGGAGAAAGAAAAATCGGTGATCCTGCAAAGCGCCAGGCTATCACCAATCCGAAAAGAACCATTGCATCCATTAAAAGATTTATGGGCAACAGATTCAGTGAGGTGGGTAAAGAAGCAGACAGAGTGGCTTACCAGGCTGTGAAAGGCGATAATGACACCATTCGCGTAGACATCGACGGAAGGTTGTACACACCGCAGGAAATTTCTGCCATGGTGCTTCAGAAAATGAAAAAGACCGCTGAAGATTTTCTCGGTCAGGAAGTCACTGAGGCAGTTATTACAGTACCTGCATACTTCAATGACTCTCAACGCCAGGCCACCAAGGAAGCTGGTGAAATCGCCGGACTGAAAGTACAGCGAATCATCAATGAACCTACGGCTGCTGCTCTAGCCTACGGCCTTGACAAAAAGCAGCATGACAGCACTATCGCCGTTTTTGACCTCGGCGGCGGTACGTTTGATATTTCCGTCCTAGAATTGGGCGATGGAGTGTTTGAAGTAAAGTCTACAAACGGAGATACTCACCTGGGAGGTGACGATTTCGATCAGGTCATCATCGACTGGCTGGCTGACGAGTTTAAGTCTCAGGAGAATGTAGACCTTCGCAAAGATCCAATGTCACTCCAGAGAATCAAAGACGCTGCCGAAAAAGCAAAGATCGAATTATCTTCCTCTGCAGAAACAGAAATTAATCTGCCATATGTGACAGCTGTAGATGGCGTTCCAAAGCACCTGGTCATGAAACTTAGCAGAGCAAAATTTGAGCAGCTGGCTGATACGCTCATCAAGAGAACTTTAAAGCCTTGTGAAGAAGCTCTTCGAGATGCCGGTTTGAGTAAAAATGACATTGATGAAGTCATCCTGGTCGGTGGTTCTACCAGAATCCCCGCCATCCAGCAGGCAGTCGAAGACTTTTTTGGCAAAAAGCCCAACAGAAGTGTAAACCCTGACGAAGTGGTAGCGCTCGGAGCTGCCATCCAGGGTGGTGTGTTGAGTGGTGATGTGAAAGACGTCCTTCTCCTCGATGTGACTCCTCTATCTCTGGGAATCGAGACGATGGGGAATGTGTTTGATGTGGTGATCGAATCCAACAGCACCATTCCAACCAAGAAGACCAAGACTTACTCCACTGCTGCCGACAACCAGCCGAGTGTAGAAATTCATATACTCCAGGGAGAGCGCCCCATGGCGCGCGACAATAGGAGCGTGGGAAGATTCATTCTCGATGGTATACCTCCTGCTCCGCGTGGCGTGCCACAGGTTGAGGTGACATTTGATATCGACGCCAATGGAATCCTGAAGGTATCAGCAAAGGATAAGGGTACAGGTAAAGAACAAAACATTCGCATAGAGGCTTCTACAGGACTGTCACAGGAAGAAATTGCCAAAATGAAGGCAGAAGCCGCTGCCAATGCCGACATTGACAAACAGGCAAAGGAAAGAGCTGAAAAACTCAACATGGCCGATAGCCTGATCTTCCAGACAGAAAAGCAGATGACTGAAATCGGAGATAAAATTCCAGGAGATAAAAAATCGGCCATTGAATCCGCGCTGACGGAACTGAAGGAAGCCCACAAAATGCAGGATATCGCACGCATCGACAAGGCTACAGAAGCCATGAACAATGCATGGCAGGCAGCATCACAGGATATTTATCAGGCACAGCAGTCTGCAGAGCCTGAACAAAACCCGAATGCTCAGTCTGGCACAGCAGGAAACAACACGACAGATGATGTGACAGATGTGGAATTTGAAGAAGTGGGAGGCGACAAAAAATAATGTCCTCCGCAACAATTCAACATATGAAATCGACATGAGTAAAATAATCATTTACACACAAAAGGTAATGATTATTTTACTCATCAAAGATTCCATATGACCTTGATAATCAGTCACTCAGAGAGTGATAAACTAAAAATAAACCTATGAAATGCGCATGAGGCGACCACACAAAACACCGTGATTATTTCTCATAAGCATTCCATATAGCCTTGATAATCAGTCACTCAGAGAGTGATAAACTAAAAATAAACATATGACAGGGTCTGCACAACGCAGACCCTGTCTTTTTTGCCGAACCTAAAGCCGGAATCAGTTGTTTGAATGATATGGTTTGGATTGTATTGTTCGCAAATATTTGGTTTCTGGCTCCAGCCAGTCAGATATTCTCTCCGGCAACAAAGCCGAATGGGCATGTTCATGAATTCCATATCAGTAGGTGTGAAATCAACTGGGATGAAAGGAGCGGTGATATCCAGATTGCTGCCCACATCTTCATTGACGATCTGGAAACGGCTCTCCAGTGGAAGGGCGTGAAAGGTTTGAAAATCGGATCAGACAAAGAAAGCAAAGATGCTGACCGACATATCGCTAATTATCTATCGCAGCATTTGCAGTGCAAAGAACAAAATACCAGTCTTTCATTTTCGTTTCTTGGGAAGGAGCTATCTGATGATAAAATGGCTATCTGGTGCTACCTGGAAGTTGCCGCTCAAAAAAACATCAAAAAAGTGACTGTAGAAAACAGTATCCTTACTGAGATATTTCCCGACCAGAAAAACATCGTGGAAGTCACAATCAACGGCAAACGAACCGGATTTGTCATCCTGGATGGGAAAAAGAAAACGGAAACTTTCGTATTTTGATGTTGGTACAATCCTCAAATCCTGAAAATCCTGATTCAGACAATGGGCGCGTCAGTGTCCAAAACAAGTTTGTCATGTATTCTACCTTTTGGTTTTCAAATGCCTTTACTCGATCTGGAGTGATTGAGTGGGCCTATCAAAATTATGACTAGGACTGATTTTGAGGTGTTTGAAGCAAAAAAGAATAGTATGCATCCAAAAGATGGGTGTGAATCGTTTTTTCTAACTGTTTGGTTTTTATCTTTCAATGCTGCTAGGATGATGAGTGCAAGAAAATGAAAAAATTAAATATAAACATTATAGTAAAAAATAAAATATAAATTGGTTTATTTTGTTTAAACATAAAACAAACCAATAAGCATAAATTTATTTATGAATTCTATGTGCCCGAAAGTAATTTTGGCGCGGGATTTGTAATTTCTTGTAGAAAGATTTAAAAGTCTCAATTTTATTGGCTTGTGTTCCTGTACCTGAACAGTCGAAACATTTTTACCTACAGGGAATACAAGCACATCAAAATTACCGCTGTATTGCAGGTATTGATTGTGCTTATTTCTGGGTAGGTGCTGTATACGATGACAGCACTGGTTCGCGGGCCTGATTTATCAATCTTGAAAATTCAAATCCGATGAACCGAACCCGTTTAGTATTTTTGCTTACTTTTTTAGCACTACAATTTGATCTGCTCACTGCGCAGAACATACCACCGTATCTCCCCAGCAATGGCTTAGTGGGCTGGTGGCCATTTAATGGTAACGCCAATGACGAGAGTGGCAATGGGAATCACGGGGTGGTGAATGGGCCGGCATTGACCAGCGATCGAAATGGGGAGAGTAACAAAGCGTTTAGTTTTGATGGCGTGAATGATTTTATTGATATCAATGACTCCGGACTTTCTTCAACTGGAGGTCTTTCAATGTCTGCCTGGTTTTATTGGAAAGGTTCAAATGGTGTAACTCAAGGTCAATTTATTTATCAGATTGCCAATAATCCTAATGGGTCGATTGAAATCGGTGACGACGGGAAATTAGCCATAAATGTGGTTAATTGTAACTGTGCCAATGACATCGGAGCCTTCTCATACATTAATGTCAATACCTGGAACCATATTGTGCTTTCCTATGAATTAGTAACGGGTACAATGAAAATGTATTTGAATGGTCAGTTGGTTTCAACAATTCAGGAAAATTTGTTTTCCTACTTTACAGTAAATAATTCTCCCTCAAGATTGGGCAATTATCATTTTAACTCGTTTTATTTTAACGGGATTATTGATGACAGTGGTCTATGGAATCGTGCATTAACTGCCCAAGAAGTTACAAATTTATACAACGGATTTACACCACCCTCAGTCACCACAACTACAATCACGAATATCAATACAACATCTGCCACCTCCGGAGGAAACATCACCTCAGACGGCGGCTCATCCATCACAGCCCGCGGAGTAGTCTGGAGCACCTCTCCCAATCCTACCACCGCACTCTCTACCAAAACTTCCGATGGCACAGGGACCGGTACCTTCTCGTCGTCCCTCACAGGCCTGACCCCGAATAACAAATATTACGTGAGGGCCTATGCGACCAACGCCGCCGGGACAATCTATGGCAATGAAGTGAGCTTTACCACAAAAAGCGAATGCCTGCCGGATTACATACCCACAGATGGTCTAGTAGGGTACTGGCCTTTCTGCGGCAATGCCAATGACGAAAGCGGGAATGGGAATCACGGGGTGGTGAATGGAGCGACACTCACAACAGATCGAAATGGAAATGCCAATCAAACTTATAGTTTTGATGGTGTGAATGATTATATTTTAATTGATGACGTTACAATAAATACCGAATATTCAATTTCGGCTTGGATTTTAGCAAATAATAGTATCAAAACGTCAGAAACTATTACAGGTTCAAACAGTGGAGCAACTTTTATATCACAAGGAGCTTCTAATAATCCATGTAATTATTGCGACTTTGGATTAGGATTGAAATCAGGTCCTTATTACGGTGGAAGTATTCAATGTCAATCAATATATTATAATTTTGAAAGAGGAAGCAATTGTAGTTTTGTTTATTATGCAGATTGTTCTGCCACATTTAATAATTTTGGCAATTGGGACCACGTACTGTATGTTTCTAAAGCTAATAAATTGTCGTTTTATATAAATGGTCAACTAATTTGGACTTTAAATAATGTGTTAAGTCTAAATCATTCAGGATATCCATTATCAATAGGAACAAGATATGTTGCAAATAATATAAATAAGGGTTTTGGTTGGTGGGACGGAAAGCTCGATGATATCTCTATTTGGAATCGTGCTTTAACTGCCGAAGAAATTCATGGTATCTATAATGGTGGATGTACAATGGCTTCATTTGTTAATCCGCCCTCAGATATCACACTGAGTTGTGCTGATGCCGCTGTATTACAAGCGTCACCTGGTTCTCTCAGTTATACCAATAATGTTACTGGCACTTGTGAAATATCAGGCTCGGTGACGGGAGTGATTACTGGCACGGCAGACGAATGCGGGGGCAACATCACACAGACCTGGTCTTTTACAGACGATTCTGACAGAACTATCACACACGTCCAGGCAATTACGGTGAGTCCTGCACCACAGGCTGCCTGGGTCAATCCACCGGTAGATATCACCATATCCTGCGATGCTGCTACCTCTTTTACAGCTTCGTCAATCAGCTACACAAATAACGGGACAGGGGACTGCCTGATTTCTGGTAGTGTAACGGGTGTTTTAGGCGGTAATTTTAATAAATGTGGTGGTACATTGACACAAACCTGGACATTTACTGATGCTTGTGGACGAGAAATTTCCAATACACAATCAATCACAGTAGAACCCGGGCCCCAGGCTGACTGGATCAATTCGCCGGTTGATGTTACGATTAGTTGTGATGAAGCATCCCGATTTGTACCTACTTCGCTTTCTTTTACGAATATTGGTTTGGGTACCTGTCTGATTGCAGGAACTGTCAACCCTGTAGTGACCAGAAACTACGACGATTGTGGTGGGACCATCGATGCTGTATGGGCATACCAAGACGAATGTGGGCGAATTATTACTCACTTACAAAGAACAACCGTACTGCCCAGACCGGCTGTTGCCTGGGTCAACCCTCCCGCAGATATCACAGTCTCCTGTGCAGAGGCTGGGGAACTGGCACCCACCTTCCTGGCGTATTCCAACAATAACGCCGGGTTCTGCCTGCAATCCGGATACATACTCAGTACGTTCAACGCCGCTACTTTCAATTGTGGGACCAATTATACACAGACATGGGCCTATACAGATCAATGTAACCGCTCCATCTCACATACACAGCAAATTACCGTGGGTCTGCCTGACCAGGATGGAGATAATGCCCCGGATGCTACGGACAACTGTCCTGAAACTGCCAATGCAACTCAGGTAGATACAGATGCCGATGGGGTAGGCAATGCCTGTGACAATTGTCCCAATACGTCCAATGCAAGCCAGGCAGATTGCAATGGCAATGGCATCGGTGATGCTTGTGATGTGCCTGACGCCGACTGCGACAGCATCCCCGACGCCACCGACAACTGCCCCGAATATCCCAATCCCAACCAGACCGACCTCAACAGCAATGGGACAGGCGATGCCTGCGAGACCGGCAAGCGCTTTGGTATCAACACAACCACACCGCAAAGCGAGGTCCATGTTTCCGATGGTTCCGTCTATATCGACAACCCCGACAAGGGCATCATCATGAAAGGCGCAGACGGTAAGTGCTACAAGCTTTCCGTGCACAACGGTGCGCTAAAGCTCCTCATCGTACCATGTCCGGAATCAACCCAAAACCGATAAGATGGAAAGGCTACACAAATTCATACTCCGGCTTGCCCCGGCTGTCTGGCTGTTCCTGTCTGTGTCCCTTTCAGGGCAGGTAGAAATCAATGCCTTGTTGGTCATTGATACTGCGGCCTTCACCTACTATGACGACAGCAACGTGGATTTTGCACCCGGTGGCAGGGTAGTGGCTGCACGCCAGCAGCCCGTAGGTCGCTTTATACTGGGACCTGCTGCCACCGTCAGCGGTGCAGCACACCAGCAGCTGGTGGATGGCTACGTGCGCAAACTGGGAAGCAATGCGTTGGTCTTTCCCATAGGGTGGGATACGCTTTATGCCCCGGTGCGCATCGCACCACAGTCGGCCTTTGCCATCGATGCGGCCTACTGGAAAGGCAGTACACCCTTTTCAGGACAGCGTGCACCGGATGTCGTCGCCTTGTCTACCCAGGAGTACTGGCACATCACCGGCAGCGGTCAGGCGACTGTCTCCCTCACATGGCGACCCGGCAGCGCGCTGCTCGCCTCGCTCACCCAGCTAGATCAACTCACCATCGCCGCCTACAATACAAGCACAAACCGCTGGGAAGCCATTCCTTCCTCTGTTGATGGAATATCCCTGGCAGGAGGTGCCAGCACCCTGCAGCAAGGGTCAATTTCTACTTCTTCAGCCCAGAATCTGGGGGCTTACCGATACTGGACGCTGACGCGTCGCGATGGTTGTGCCGGTGTCGTGACTGCTGCCATCAGCGGCAATACAGGCTACTGCCAAGGCACTACCGCTACGCTCACTGCCAGTGGGGGCACATCCTACAGTTGGAGTAATGGTGCTACCACTTCCGGTTTGTCTGTCACGACCGGTGGTACCTACACAGTGACCGTCACCGACGGAGCAGGTTGTACAGGCACGGCAAATATCACCATTACATTTTCTGATTGTTCTATACCGGATGTCATCAGTGTAGGCCAGCCGGGATGCAGCGGTGCTGCCTTTGGTTCGGTGGTGCTGGGCAACCTGCCCGCCGGCACCTGGATCATCGAACAGTCAGGTACTGCTACAACGTCTTATACCGGCACAGGAGCTACCTATACAATTACGGGGTTGGAACCTGGCGTATATCGGTTCAGGGTGCGCAATGCCTCTGGTGCAGTCTCCGGTTTGACACCTCCTTTTGCAGTGTTGATTGTAAAATGTTAACGATGTAAAAGCCATCCGTGTCATCCTGAAAACCGAGAATGTGATCATCGCCTTCAAAGAATTGCAGGTCGCTTTTCACAAACAGAGTTTCAAAACGCCATCAATTGAAAAATAACCCCGATATTTATCGAAGAATTAGGTCTTGTTTTAGATGTATTGTCCTTTCATAAGTGGTATTGATCATCTGAACGAGAGGTCCAGAATTTCAGAGTGCCTCAAACTTATATATACCCAATGAACTTGGTCAGTCAGTTTTTAATTTTGTTCGTACGGGGCTATCAGGTGGTCTTGTCTCCCTTCCTGGGTGGTCAATGCAGGTACCAGCCCAGTTGCTCTTATTATATGATCGATGCCATTCGCCAATGGGGGCCATTGAAAGGCACCTGGCTTGGAGTAAAACGCATCGGTCGCTGCCATCCCTGGGGAGGGCATGGCGAAGATCCTGTTCCACCCAATCCCAAAAAATAATTTCTTTCCGACCCTGAAGGCCAGCCATTAAAATTTCAGCTCAATCGTATCCCCTGGCTTATATCCGTTAGTATGGTCTTCAGGGGCAGCTTCTGAAGGTGGTGTTGCAGGAGTCGGACTGTCCGTCTCCTCAGCCTCCAGCACTGTGCCTCCCTCTTCATCCTCAACTGCAGGCGTCAGTTTTACCTGTTCTATTTTAGTCAACTTACTGTCAATCAGTTTATTGCCCAATGCCTTCCAACCCTTTACATCAATAAATTCTGCCAGTTGAATCTCTTTTTCCTCCTTTGTTTTACCCACCAGAAATGAATATCTGACAACCGGTACGGCATCCATCGCAGCAAAATATAATTTCGTTCCCGTAGCTTCCGGAATGAACAGAAATTTCTGGTCAGCAGTACTCGTCTCAATTCTGAAACGTTTAACCATCGTCCAGCCCTTTTCTCCCTCAAAATACACGGCTGTGACTACAGTGTCTTCGGTATAATTGCCAATTTCGACGATATTGTTGACATCATACTTTTTATTGAGGTCGAGTTCATTGACCTCATACGTACCATCTTTGTAAATGCTTAGTAGTTTACTGCCTGTATCAAATGCTCCCAGAAATTTGCCTCGTTCATCCTGGTTTAATTTACCGGAAACTTCATCCATGTAAATTTGCATGGCGCCCAGAGAGGATTTGCCTACTGAAATCTGAGCAATTTTTTTGACCGGATATTTTGTTACCACATTTCCCTGCGAAGTCCTGCCTTTGATCGCGAGTGTGGCAAAATCAAAGTCAAAGAATTTCTTTTTGGCCGTCGACTGCTGCGAAAGCTGAATGTGTACGATTTCTGACTCACCGTTGGCCTGACAGGTAAAATATAATAATTTGGATCCTTTCGTTCCCTGTGTCAGGTCGTATTCCTTGTCTCGGGTAATGGCTGTCACAT
>JAJTEZ010000027.1 GCA_021298335.1 Saprospiraceae bacterium
ACCGTTTTATGCTCATTTCATATGTTTATTTTTAGTTTGTCACTCTCCGAGTAACTGATTATCAATGCCATATGGAATTCGCATGAGAATTAATCATGGTATTTTGTGTGACCGCCTTATGCTCATTTCATATGTTTATTTTTAGTTTATCACTCTCCGAGTAACTGATTATCAATGCCATATGGAATTCGCATGAGAATTAATCATGGTATTTTGTGTGACCGCCTTATGCTCATTTCATACACTTGTTGGAAACTGTCTGCATTGAAAACCTCTATTCATCACTGTAAAAACCGCACCACTTGACAAAAACACCGCTCAAAACTCGATTCTGGCAATTTTTAGCCCTCCTGATCTGCTTCTTTATCCTGCTTTTTCTGTTGTGGAATCAAAGTTTTGGCATCTGGATGGGTTTCATACTACTCCTGCCCTTCTATCTGTGTATCCAGGCCATCCGTTCATGCCGGTGGGCATCCTTCGGTAAAATTGTGGGATATTCAGTCCTGGCCTATCTGCTGCTGCTGCCCCTCTCCCTTTGGCAGTTTGATGCCAAAAGCAGGACCATGATGGCGGCCATCCAACGGGGAGAAAAGCTGGATGTCATCGATAAATGTGCCATCTACGGCATGAATGTCATCATGGGCATCACCGCAATGCCACTCTACCCGGAGGTGGCTATAGAAACGCTGCTGATGTGCATCCCAGACGAAGACGGCATCCGTACCTTCAATGACGATTTTTTCCTGGCTTCCTCCAGCATTCAAAAAGTACCGGTGCCTGCCCGCCGCAAGGAGGTATCCTGGCACCCTGATGTATATGCCCAGATGTCGGCTGAGAGCCGAGTAGCCCTGGCCTTAAATAAATGCTATGTCACCACCATTCGAAAGGATTCCATCATCCAGTACGAAGTCGAAGTGGAAATCAGCTATCCACCCAAAGCCCGGGTCCTACTCACTCCCTGGCCCTTCCCAATCATCGTGGAGGAAGGACTCATCCGCTACCTGGAAACGTGCGGATGGCTGTTTCCCTATACCGTAATCTGGAAAACAGAGGTGCCCGCAACCGAGGGCAAATAAAAATTGTTACTATAGCATTCAATAAAACGACAATATGAAAAACTTCCTCTCAACACTTAAGACTTTCCACCCATCATCAGGTATTTGGACCTTTATTACCTTGTTTGTTCTCTTTTTTCAGACGACATCGGTCTGTGCACAAAAGGTATTTTCAGTGGAATATTCCAATCAAGCTGATGTCAAAGTCTTTGTGGTCCCATACCAGAACCAGGCCGATTTATGCGTATTTAAAGTGCAATATGAAAATCAGACCGGCCGCAATGACGGCAACTGGTTTTTTACAAAATATGCCAATCAGGCAGACAAGAAAATCTTTTTTGTAAATTATGAAAATCAAGCCGATGTCAAGATTTTTTTTGTGCCCTACCGCAACCAGGCCATCGATAGTACACTGTTCAGACATCAACCTAATCTGATTTGTGAGGAACTTTTGAAAGTCTGAGATATCAAAACTCTAATCAAATCATCGTTCATTCACCATCCAATACAAAATTCACATGCCCGTATTTATTCACCATAGCACACTTATCATCGACAAAAAAGCCGTAGCAGCACTTACACCCGGTGGGTGCGACGCCTTTCGCCGGGAGTTTATCGATGGCAAAGACCCCATAGATTTTGCAGAAGATGACGAATTGTTTTCCATGGGCGCATACAATTCCGACGAACATGAAATCGGCGATATGGAACGCGTAGGCTTGCTGTTTGACGATGAAACCCAATCATCGCCTCATTTTACAATCGTGGAACGATACGGATCCATGCTTTGGCGCGTAGACTGGCTGGAACACAATGCAAGCTTTGCGTGGCATGTGAACTGTTTGCCGGAACTAAAACAACGAGCCATAGATTTTGACAGTCTAACAATGGCATACCTAGCCTCAGTATTTGAAAGTGGCGGCAATCCCTTCACCACCATGCGCAGCTGGTAACACCCACAAAAGAGCCTTACTTCATCAAAACAAACAATTCCCGGGCAAAAGCCGTTCCAAGAGCTATATATCCCTTACTATCATAATGCCAGGGGTCTGAAAATGCATAAGTTTCAGTGTCACGGACAATGCCTGCCCGGCCATCCTTGCGAACATACCGCTCTTGCGCATATTGAACAAGTTCGCCAAATTCCCAAACCTTGCCCATCTCATTTCGTCTCGACTCGGCTATCCGTCCTACCACTACTGGCACATCATCCTGCCGCAATGCTGCCCGAAACAGATCCATCAGCCGTTTCAAGTGCCTTTCATAGCGCAATGCAATTTCTTCCGTATGGGCCGCGTCGCTTTCTCCCTGCATCCAGAGGATACCTGCAGGTGCTACTATATCCTTGCGGCCGTCACCATCGATATCTTCCACTGCCAGTGCATTGCGTAGCGTCGTTAAAAAATGATCATATTGATTGATTCCTCCATGGCCTTTCACATCTGGTTCCCAGCAGCCAAACTGACCTGCTGCAAGAGAATCTATCGATGTGCCACCTCGTGAATACTTAACCACTGCCAGCTTTCGTTTAGGAAATTTGCGTTGCCATTCTGAGGCAAACGACAATTCCAGTCCAAACCGACGGGAATGCCGATTTACCCTGCCATCTGACGCAAATCCCACACCATGTCCTGGTTGCATGGCTTCCCACGAACCAAGGCCTCCCCCCTGATCACCATCAGGCGCCGGACAGCCCGTAAATATCCACGCCCCCGGTATTGAGTGTTTTAAATTGGGTGGCAGCTCATCAGCATCACCGTAACCATCCATATTGGATTGACCGCCCATGACCACCAGCCAGACCGTGTCCTTTTGCGCTTCTACATTTGTAATTGACATACAGCAGGCGAGAAAAACCCATAAAACAAATGCGTTGTTGTAAAGCAGGCGAAAAACCATATCAACATATTTTGGATGGTCTAAAGTAGTAAAAAGGAAGTACTTCTCATGAGATTCGGCTGGGAATTTTTCCTTCATCAGGCTAAAACCAGTAAGTAGACCAGCGCTGCCGAAGGCTAATGCCGGTTTGTAAGCCGAGTCTTCGCCCTTTCCAGTGCTTCACCCAGCTGGTCGATGTCGATGGGCTTGAGCAGATAGTCCACCGCATTGATACGGAATGCATCAACGGCATATTCACGGTAGGCAGTGATGAAAATGGTCTCAAAACTGACTTTCCCCATTTTTCGAACCAAATCAAAACCTGTATTTCGACCCATTTCAATGTCCAGAAACACCAGTTGAGGTCTTTTTTCCCGGATTAGCTCGATGCCTCTTGTCACACTCGCTGCCATGCCCAGCAACGTCACCTCCGGGTAGTAACTTTGTAAAATCGCGGACAGGTTTTCCCGAGCCGGCTTTTCATCGTCAATGATAACAGCTGTGAGCGTCGTGGTCATTTTATTCTCGATATCCACCCATCTCGAAAATCCGCAGAATGATGCGATGACATCCAGTGTATGGATGTAGGGCTTAATCTCCGCCTTGTGTTGAAGAAACAATCGATACAAAGTGCTTTCAGACAGCGAATGACCTGTTTCCTGATGAATCAAATGGCTCAGCGTCTGACAATCTGCTTTGGCATTCAGCTGGATACCTGTTTTTTGTCCGATCTGCTCCCTGACATAGGCCAGTGTACGTTTTGAAATCTGGTGTAATGGTTTCGGCAATTCTCTACATTTTTACTTTCCCCCGTGAGCTTGCAGAATTCTGCGATGTTAATTGTGAAGTCATTAAGGAGAATGCAGCTCAACATATACATACAAACATAATTCTCATTTTGAAAATAAAAAAGGTGAAATATGTTTAAACAGAAATAAACAGAAATAAACAGAAATTTTAACACTTTTTTAGGCTATCTCAGGCGAATTTCCTGTCCAGTGATACGCAATTCTTCTTGTTCCTTCATCTTGTCTTTTGAAATCCGGATGACAATTTTTGAAGCATCACCCCGAAAATTTACCGGGGTTTCAATCAATAGCCGGTTTCCTTCCATTCGTTTGTAATTAAAACGGTTGGCTTCGCCGAGGTAATCCAGCTGGTTGTGATTGGCATCGTATTGCCACACTTCGGTAATGACGTGCACCTGCCCAGCTTGTACAGCTTCTATCCAGTATGCAATAGTTCGCTGACCAGTGAGTGTGCTATCAGCTTCCAGGTACGCCTCATAGCCCCATCCTTTAGGTCCTTTTGTTTTAACAAAAGAAAAGGGCCGGGTGATTGTTGCCGGCAGCCGGTCGACAGAGTCCCGAAATACACGCACCAATGTATCGAAGGCTGAAAGTTCGAGCTTTCGGAGTCTGTACTGATCATTTTCATATACCACAGGCGCATTCTTCGTCCAATGGGTCAGCCTGCAGCGATGCTCGTGGACATCTCCCTTGGTTTCCACCACAAGCAGGGGACGGGCATCTCTGGCAGCCATGAGTCGAATGACCTCCGGAACCTTGTACGGCTTACAGACCAGCTCGTTGAGCAAAAAAGCCTCTTTGTGCGAAGTCCGACTGAGGTTTGTACCCATAGTAGGCAATGCCAGGCGATATGAAAGCATGAAATTCTGGTTGACATTCTGTCCTTGCTCCCACCAGGCAAATCCCTCTGAGCCCACGCTGAAGTAAGGATCCGGCAATAAAGCCTGATAATCTTTTGCATCAACAGGTATGTTTTCAAACGCATCTGTACAATAATATGCGGGCAACTCTGTCTGCTGGATGGGTTTTTCGGCATAGAACATGGCCCCTTCCACCAGTGCAATGCCGGGTAGTGCATAATACAGAATGCTTTTTTTCGGTCCCTCACCTAGTCGTGTCCACCACTTATATAGAGCAGGAATAGCCAGTAGGTTGACGGCGTAGAATGTTATCCAGGCCACCCGCCCGATACTTCTGAACTGCCTGAACGGGCCGGTATAGTCGAGCAAACCCTCCAGTCCGCTGATGGTAAATGGATATCCAAATGAAATCAGGGCCGATAAAATAGCTACTCCCCACAAAATTCGTTCGTCAGCTTCCGGCCAGGAAATTGCCGCCGGCATGCGGTGTCGAATTCGGGATAAAAGGGCTGAACCTATGATGTTTAATCCCCGGAGCATCTGCCACAATACAAAAACCACAGCCAGGATGCCCAAGTAATACTTCCCTTCCACATCAAAATCGCGGATAGGCATAACATACTGGTGGATGAGTTTGTATAAGGGAAGGCGATAGCTGAAAAAAAGACCTTCCCAATAAGAGTGATAGGAAAAAAATCCCCATGGATCTGTCGGTCTGTCGGCGGCTGGGTGAAAAAAAGACGTAGCGGAATACAGCACTGCAAATGGCACCACAACCTGAAGAGCCATGCTGCGTAACATCGTCATGACCGACGGACGTAGCGGTGACCAAAGCCAGATCAGGGCAATGGAAAGCACAGACAACATGGCGCCGGTGATAAAGAAATACATGTGTAGCAGGCCGCTCAATAAAATCAATGCTGCCACCAACACATCATACTGCCAGCGCAGGCCTCTTTCCAGCGTGTTCAACCAAAGGAGAAACAGCCACGGCAGTACCGGGTAAAACATGGCAAAATGACCGTGTATGCGGTCAGCCTGTGGATGCATGAGCATCAAACCGAGGGTAGCCACCAATGCAAATCCTGTGGCCACGCGTCTTTTTCGAAGGCACAAATAAAACCCAAAAGCCCCCAGAATAAGTCCGGCCAACAGGGCCAGATTGTGCACAGCCGGCAAATAACAACGAATGGCAGGCACAAGTGCGCTCACCCAGCGAACTGTATTGGCGAGTAGCGGCTGGTTGTCTGTAAATACGATATTTTCGCCAAACGGATAGTTCATGCCCTCAAAAACCATGGCCGAACTATCGTGGGCTACGTGATACATGAAGGTATAATAATTTTTCATGCCATCGCCTCCGGCCACCAGAAACTGATTGGGGTGCTGCAGTATTTTTTTATATACCAGGCAAAAAAACAGAATCAAAACAACTGCCGGAATCCAGGAGATCTTCCCTTTTCGCGAACTGAAAAATGACGCCATATGCATTGCAAATATGAACAAAGGTAGCACTTTCCCTTCATCAGGTGATGCCAGGCGTGTATTTCTATGCGAAAGGAAGTCAATCAAACAATAAAAATTGATAGTTTTGCACTATATGGCATGGATCAATTCAATTTTCAGGAGCAATACCAACAGGTTCTGGCTTGCGCTCGGCTTGATTTTATGGGTGCTGGTAGTCCGTGAGGCATCAAGAGTGCCGGTAACGCATGATGAGGTCAATACAATCGCCCTCAGTCAGGTACCGGTGTGGGATATTGTGACATATAAGGACCCAATTCCCAACAACCATATACTGAATACCCTTCTGATCAAGGTAGAGATGGCAATTCTGGGCGATAGTCTGCTGATTAGTCGCCTTCACAATGTGTTGGCATTTCTTCCGTTTTTTCTGTTTTCAGTGCTTCTGGCGAGGAGGCTGTTTGCTGATCTCTGGCTGCAATTTGCACTGGTAGGGCTCATCACCATGCAGCCTTACATGCTCGATTTTTTTGCGGTGGCGAGAGGCTATGGTCTCAGTGTAGCATTTGAAGTCATGAGTCTGTATTTCCTGTTTGCCAGACTGGAATCGGGACGTTTTCGCGACCTGATCCTTACGATGGTTTGTGCAGCGCTGGGTGTCTATGCCAATTTTACGCTCCTAAACCTGTATTTTCCGATGCTGCTTGTGTTGATTGTCCATGGATTTCTGAGATACCGGCATGGCTATGTGTTCCGCTGGAAGACGGAAGCCACCGCTCTGGTGGGTATATCGGCAGTGCTGGGAGCCTTGAGTCTGCTGCCGTTCATGCGTATGATGGAAACGCGTCAGTTTGTGTACTGGGGTACCGCTGGTTTTCTGGAAGATACAGCCAGACCCATGATTGCAGCCCTCCGTTCCGGTACCGAGTATTTTCGCTGGTCCAATGAACATGTATACATCATATTGATGGTGCTCATCTCTATACTGATCTTATCAGGACTGCTGCTTTGGAAATTTGCTGCCAGCAAACGGGACGCTCTGGCGGTTTTTGGCTTACTGGGCCTGACCGTGTTATACAATCACTTACAGTTCTGGTTGATGGATGTGCCTTTTTTGAATGCGCGCACAGCACTATTTCTCATTCCGCTCGTTTCTCTTGCCATGGGCATGGGTCTTTCAGCCTGGGTGAATTTCAGACCTGGCATAGGCTTTGCGGCTGTTTTGGTTGTGGCCTGCCTGAGCGTGCAACATGTTGTCCGTGGCTTCAATGGACGGTCAATCTATGAATGGTATTATGACGAAAATACATACGACGTTTTGCGCGATATCAACTACATGATCGAAACCGAACAACTGACTAAACCGGTAAAACTGAATTGTCACTGGATCTTCTACCCCTCTCTGAGCTATCACATTGGACGGCAATGTCCGGATGCCATCGAGTTGGTGCCCTACCACAAGGAGATCCAAAAAGATACTGATGCTCTGTTTTACTACACACAATCTGACGAACGAGATGCTCTTCAGGAAAAATATGGTCCGGTACGTGAATACGGCTGGGGAAGCAGGTTTTTATTGCGGAGAAAATAGGTACACACAGCTTCCTCTAAGGATTCTACGAAATACAACAGGATGAGAATGTTAGTACAGGGGGGATGAGCCCAGTCCCAGTTTACAGCGGAGGTGGTTGAGAGATACTGCGAGTACGCCCAGTCCGTATTTAGTGCTTCGCGTAAAATTAATGGAGGAGGCCTCTTCAAAATACTTGGTGGGGCAGGTTACTTCAGCAATGTCAAAACCCTTGAAAATGATTTGCGAGAGCATCTCATTATCAAAAATGAAATCGTCTGAATTGCGGTTAAAATGGATGGCCTGTAACACTTCGCGGCTGAAGGCTCTGTAACCTGTATGGTATTCTGAAAGCTTGTATCCGATGAGCAGGTTTTGGGTAAATGTCAGGATGCGGTTGGCAATATACTTGTACATCGGCATGCCCCCTTTCAGTGCTCCCTTGCCCAGAATTCGGGAGCCCAGCACAACGGGATACAATTCGTCACCGATGATATTGACCATGGTAGGAATGAGCAACGGCGTGTACTGGTAATCCGGGTGAAGCATGATGATGATATCGCCTCCCATTTCCAGCGCAAGATTATAAAGACTCTTCTGGTTGCCGCCGTAGCCTTTGTTCTTTTCATGCTGAATGATGTGTCGAATGCCCAGCCTGCGGGCTACATCCACGGTATTATCTGTGGATGCATCATCGCAGAGAATGACTTCATCGACGAGATCAAATGGAATTTCTCCATACGTTTTTTCCAGCGTACGGGCTGCATTGTACGCCGGAAGGACAACAATGACTTTTTTGAATTTATACATAGATGTGGACTCCTGTCGTTACTAAGGCACTTATTGCGCCTGAGGAACCATGTGGCCATTTTTCTGGTAAATCCAGATCAACATGATGATAAACAGGATAATTGTCAGTACCAGTTTACCAAAAAACGCACCTTTTTTACCAAAATTGTGTTGACTTGACATACTCAGAAACTTTTTATTTTGATGTTTTTGCCATTTCGGCACTGCAAAAATACGATACTTCTGCAGCACGTAAAAAAGTTGGCTATAAATAATTTGTACCAACCGACAAACTGTCCGGGAAAACTCTATAAATTTTCCTGATTTACGGCGTTATCCCCTTCACCTTCAATGAAAAAAAATACATAATAAATTGATTATGTGTATTTTAAAAAAATAATTGACCAAAAGTTGCTGCTAACGTTTTTTTTATACAAAAAGTTCCCCAAAGCGTATTAAGCTGGCATTCCCAGCTTACCATCGATTAGTGATGAACATTTACACAGTTGATTTGACAAACATACGGAAGCCATTGCCGTGGATGTTTTCGATTTCGATGTTTTCGTCCTTGCTCAAATATTTCCTGATCTTGGTGATGAATACGTCCATACTGCGAGCCGTAAAATAGTTGTCGTCTTCCCAGATTTTTGTGAGCGCTTCAGAGCGTTGCAGCACGTCATTCATCCGGAAGCAAAACAATCGGAGCAGCTGAGCTTCCTTGGGCGACAATTTTTCCTTACTGCCCTCGGGAGTGAATGTGAGGATGCGCAGTGGAAAGTCAAAATGGTATTTTCCAATGGTGAATTCGCGCTGGTTTTCCAATTGTTCTTCCGGCTTGGCAGACCGGCGGAGTACGGCCTTGATGCGGAGCAGCAATTCTTCGGAATTAAAGGGCTTTGTGATATAATCGTCTCCGCCAAGCTTGAAACCTTCCAGCACATCTTCCTTGAGTGTTTTGGCTGTCAGAAAGATGATGGGCATGGAGGCATTGATCGTTCTGATGTCTTTGGCCAGTGAAAATCCGTCTTTTCTGGGCATCATCACATCTGTAATACATAAGTCAAAACTGCCCTTTTGGTAAAGTTCGAGCCCTTGTTCGCCATCTGTTGCAAGCGTCACATCGTAGTCGTGCATTTCGAGGTAAGACTTGAGTACATCTCCAAAATTTTGATCGTCTTCCACAAGTAAAATCCTGTTTGCCATGGTTTCTTCGTTTTTATAATAACTGAAATCGAAATTGTTTTATTATACTGATTGTTTGAATGGCAGGTAAACATAGAATGTACTGCCTTTCCCGGCTTCACTTTTTACTCCTACCCTGCCGTGGTGGGCCTCCACCATTGCCTTCACGTAGCTTAATCCCAGACCGAAGCCCTTGACATCATGCAGGTTGCCGGTATGTACGCGGTAAAATTTTTCAAAGATATTTTTCTGAGCATCTTTTGAAATCCCGATGCCATTATCTTCTACAGACAGTTCGATACCCTGACCCACATTCCGGGTGCTGATCACAATTTCCGGTTTTTCGGGAGTATATTTTTCAGCGTTGTCAAGCAGATTATTGATGATGCTGGCAAGGTGAGTGACATCTGCCATCAGCAGGGGTCGCGTGGCGAGAAGCTTGGTGGTGATTGCCCCACCTTTTGCCTGCACTTTTAATTCGGCGTTGATGACGGCATGTTCGATGAGGTCATGCAGGTTGACTTCGTTCCATTTGAGTTCGACATTCTCTTTTTCAATTTGTGCCATTTGCAGCACTTTTTCCACCTGACTCAGCATTCGCTTATTTTCCTGTCGGATGATATTGATAAAGCGCGTTACTTTTTCCTGGTTGGAAAGGATTGAGGGACTCACAATGGAATCGGCTGCCAATGAAATGGTGGCAATAGGTGTTTTGAATTCATGAGTCATGTTGTTGATGAAGTCGGTCTTCATCTCTGACACTTTTTTCTGGTGGAAAATGATGTAGATGGTAAACGAAAAACAAAACAAAATCAACGCTGTAAAAATCACAGAGCTGATTAGTATGCCACTCACATTCGACCAGAGAAAGCGTTTCTTCCCCGGAAAAAACAAATTCAGGTGGCCCGGTTCACCCAACTCATCTTCGAAGAGAGGAATCTTGTATTCTGCTTTTGAAAGTGGATTCAATGCAGCCACGTTACTGGATTTGGTGGTATCGCCGATCGTGGCTGTATAATTACCGTTTTCGATGATGTAGGCTTTTTCCCTCCGGGAATAGACACCATATTCATATTTCAGTCCAATATCCTTGGAAATCAGTTCATCGCGAAGATATTTATCCAGGTGCTGGATGTCGATATTTTCCAGTAGCGCATCGGGGTCGAGCACAGATGAGCGCAATTCCAACTGGCGAATGCGGGCCTCCAGCTGGCTCGAACTGTTATTTCTGTAAGATTGAGACTCGCTGTAATAGTTTTTTTCTGCCGCTTCCTCCGCATCGTTTTGCAGTCTCTTTTTTACATTGCTCAGCGAGATGGTCACCTTGTCATTAAAATTTTTTTCATCCAGCGCCACCGCTCTGTCTATCCAGAAGTATTGGATCATGCCCACGCCTACCAGCGAGAGGGACATAACCACAATGATACTCCAGATGACTGTCTTACTCATGTTATAATCTGAAAATTTGACCCGTTGACAAACGTAATATCGTTGTTTTGTTTTGTGGTCGAATATGCTGACTTTTGTGGGATAATTTCAGTAGTAAGCAGCAGAAATGATGAACCACTGGTGTAAATGGTTGCAATGGGCGGTTTGGGCAGCATTGCTGTTTTGCATGTTGTCGTGTGCCAGTACAGGTTCTCCCACAGGAGGTCCCAAAGATATTTTGCCGCCAGTACTTGATACGGCTCGTTCCAGCCGTACAGGGCAGGTCTTTTTTAAACCGAGGGAATTATCATTTTTTTTTGATGAATTCGTGGAAGTAAAGGATGCCATCAAGCAGGTGCTGGTGTCCCCTCCGCTGACTTATATACCCAAGGTGGCACATAGGGGTAAAAAAGTGAGCTTTCAGTTTGATGAAAAGGAAGTGCTGAAGGATGACGCCACCTATACCATCAACTTTGGGGAGTCTGTCGTCGACTACCACGAAGGTAATGTGCTGAGTCCATTTACCTTCGTATTTGCGACCGGGGCCAACCTCGACAGCCTGACCATCGAGGGACGCATCATCCAGGCAAAGACGGGAGAAACTGAAAAGGAGATGGTCGTCTTTCTCTACGACAATCTGGCGGATTCTATTGTGAGGAAAGAAAAACCGCTGTACTTTGCCCGACCTGACAAAGAGGGAGTATTCCGGTTTCTGAATATCAAATCTGATACATTTCGGATCCTTTCCATTAAAGATGAAAACCTGAATTACCGTTACGATCTGGAAACCGAAAAAATTGCTTTTGCTGACAGCCTGATTTTTCTAACCGCCAGCGGAATCTCTCCTTTACTGCTTCGGTCATCACTACCAGAGCCCAAATTGCGCCTGCTCGCTGCCAATACCCGCCAATATGGAAAAATCAATCTGTTGTATAACACCCGTCCGCCTGATACCCTGCGCGTTAGCCTGTCGGACAAGTCCATTCCATTTGCCGCAGAAAGCATCCTCGACTCGGTAAATGTCTACTACGAAACAACCCTGGATTCATTTTACGCCTACATAGGTCTCGACACATTGAAAATCAAGCCCAGAGGCAGGGGAGATTTTCTGAAAAAAAGTAAATTCACTCTCCAGTTTACCAGTCCGTTGAGCAATATTTCTACCCGGGATTCCGTGACCCTGAGTTTTAGTCAGCCTCTGGGAAGATTTGCTGCCGAGGACTTTCAGGTATCAGATTCGCTGGGCTTGCTGCGAAATCTTCCCTGGAAAATAAGCCGCGATCAAAAAACTCTCACCCTCAGCTACCGTTGGGCTGCAGGAGGAAAGTACAAGATTTTTTTACCCAAACAGAAGTTTCAAAGTATTTATGGCATGTGGAATGACAGCCTGAACTTAGCAGTGAGTATTTTGCCGGCAGACAAAACCGCAGGCCTCAAAGTAATTGTTGAGGGTATGGATTCGACCGCGCACTACATGATCACCCTCTGGAGGGAGCAGACACTGATTTCACGCAGCTTTGTGAAGAGGCTGACCACTCAAACTTTATCCCTGAAGGGGCTTGCGCCCGATAAATACCAGGTAGAAGTCGTCCGTGACATCAATCAAAACGGAAGATGGGATGCTGGCAATTACTGGTCGAAAACTCAGCCTGAGCCTTACTACCTGTTTAAGGGTGATAAGCTACGGGAAAACTGGGACAGCGAAATGAAGGTGTCGGTATCTGGAGATCAGAAGCCGGCAGATGAACCAAACAGGCAGTCGACGGGTTTACCATTGAATAATCCGCTTCAACCCAGGAAAAAATGATACTCAGGTCAGAACATCTCGTCAAAGTATATGGACGCCGTGAAGTGGTGAGGTCGGTGTCAATACACGTCAATCAAGGCGAAATTGTGGGTTTGCTGGGTCCTAACGGAGCGGGAAAAACCACAACTTTTTATATGATGGTGGGATTTATCCAGCCGACCAGCGGTAAGGTGTTTCTGGATGGGGAGGATGTCACACACGACCCGATGTACCGCAGGGCACAAAAAGGAGTGGGCTATTTGCCTCAGGAACCTAGCGTATTTCGAAAGTTGTCAGTGGAAGACAACATCAAAGCGGTACTGGAAATGACAAAACTCAGCAAGGAGGAACAAAGGGAAAAGCTGGAATCTCTCATTGCGGAATTCAGGCTTGAAAAAGTCCGGCGTAATGTTGGCGACTCCCTTTCCGGTGGAGAGCGACGTCGTACGGAGATTGCCCGTTCTCTGGCTTCAAGTCCAAAATTTATCCTGCTGGATGAACCCTTTGCCAGTATTGATCCGATCGCTGTGGAAGACATTCAGTATATCGTGGCCAAACTTAAAACAAAAAATATCGGCATCCTCATCACAGACCATAACGTCCAGGAAACATTGTCCATTACAGACAGAGCCTACCTGATGTTTGAAGGAAACATATTGAAAGCCGGCACCGCGGAAGAGCTGGCAGAAGATGAGATTGTAAGAAAAGTGTACCTGGGCAGTCAGTTTGAACTGCGTAAAAAAGTCCTGCGTTTTAATGAAGAAGCGTAATTCTACCATAAACTATGCCTTTGTGGTTTTGCTGGGTATGCTGATTTCCTGTAGCGCTGACCCTGGTGAACTGACCGCTGAGGAGAAATATGCAGTGGACACTATTTACAACCGCAAGTTGATTACGTGGAGAGTGGAACTGGATACACTCTGCAAACAGCAAAGTGACACGTTGTTTGCTCGCGCTATAGATTCGCTAAAGCGAGAGCGTCTGGAAGAAATCCGGCTTTTATTCAACGAAACATCTTCTCCTGAATGAGAGCCTTCTTCAAGTTACTATTTCTATCGGGATTGTTGACGGCATGTGCTCCCGACCCTTCGGCATTTACCGAAAAAAATCCAGCCATCAGGGAGGCACTTGAAAGACGCAGACAACAATATGCGGCAGAAGTAATGGATCAATGCCGGCGGGAAGCGATTAAAAAGGCCGACGCTTACGTGGATTCCATCCTTACAGCAGAAATTCAGATCCGCATTTCTGATTCCATTTTATTTCCGGAAAAGCCCCTCCGACCCTCGAACCCGGGACCAGTAAAGTTTAATGATACGCTTCGTGCGAGGCCTTTTCAATAAGAGAGGATTGCTTTTTTTCGTTACATTTGTGGGAGTCAATACCTTGCATGAAACCTTCTGTAGAAGTTCAGCAACTTTGGAAAACATATGCACTGCACAACAGCAGGGGCTACCAAAGCCTTCGTGAAAATCTTTCGAAGGGAAAGTTTCCTTTTTGGTCAAAAAAAGACCACAGTGATGACGACAGTGCAAAAGTTTTTCATGCATTGCGGCATCTGGAATTTCAATTTGAAGCTGGCTCTCGCTGGGGCATTATGGGTCGCAATGGCGCCGGCAAGTCCACGTTGCTGAAAATTCTGGCGGGAATCACACCGCCCTCCCAAGGTCTTGCCGTGCTACGAGGTACTGTAGGGGCTCTGCTGGAAGTCGGTACAGGCTTTCACCCGGAACTTACCGGAAGGGAAAATATTTTTTTTAATGGAGCGATCCTGGGCATGAAAACAACTGAGATCCGCAATTCAATGGATGAAATCATTGATTTTTCAGGTGTTGAAGCCATGATTGACCAGCCACTGAAAACATTTTCTACGGGCATGCATATGCGGCTCGCATTTTCGGTGGCCGCCCATTTACGTACGGACATTTTACTAATCGACGAAGTGTTGGCGGTAGGCGATGCCGCTTTTCAGCGCCGCTGTCTGGGAAAAATGGAACAACTAGGAAGAGAGGAGGGGAAAACAGTCGTAGTGGTGAGTCATGACCTGACTCAGCTTTCACAATTATGTACGCAGGCCATCCTTCTGGAGAAGGGACGGCTTCTCTTTTCAGGCCCTGCAGACGAATGTATTGCTGAATATCGAAGCCTATTGTATAGCTCGGATGTGCAAGGCCAGACATGGCGCGAAGGTAATGGTAGTGTCAGGGTAAAACAGGTAGATGTATGCCGTATGGATGGAAGTCCTGATGTTCGGGTTTGGGATGATCTGCAGATCAAAGTAGTCTTCGAGGCTAAAAATGAATCCATATTGAAGAATTGCCGACTGGATATCGGCATCAACAATGCGTCTGGCAGAAGGGTAGCCTGGCTCAGCACCGTGGCTGCAGGCCAGGCGTTTAACCTTGCCACAGGCGAAATCATCTTTAAGATCAGGCACTGTCCGTTGAAGCCCGGACAATATGACCTGAATGTATATACGGAGGTTGACTTTCGGTTGGCTGACTGGCTAAAAAATGTATATCCCTTTACGATATCTTACAAGGATTATTTTAATGACGGGGAAAGAACACCGGCAGGGCAGGGCGACGTATTATTGTCATATGAGGTTTTACAAGCATGAGGGAATACTTACAGAGGATCAGACACGTCATGCGTTGGGGAGAATTTCACAGAAATCGCTGGGAAAAGGAATTGCTGTGGGCCCAGCGTTATCATGATACAATTCGCGATATGCCGGAACTTTCAGATCTGGCCTTGTCACCAGGTGGCGTAGCAGCGGGTTATTCACTGCTTTACATACTTGTACGGGTACTGCGTCATTCCGGCGCTGATTCGGTGCTGGAAATAGGTCTTGGCCAAAGCTCTGTGCTAATAGACCGATGGCAAAAAGCTCATTTGCCACTCGCGAGGCACGTGATCCTGGAGGGCGACCAGGGTTGGATATCAGAATTTCAGAGGATGATTCCATTGCAGGCAGAGATCAGGTATTTCCGACCTGCACCAGGTAAAGTCAGGATGACGGATCTTACTTCACCATCAGTTTTGGAAGAAAATCAAAAATCTTCGTATGATGTTTACCTGGTTGATGGTCCCAGAGGCAGACAGCATTATTCGAGATATGATATTTGTCTGATGGCCCAACAATGGGCGAGTGACAAAGAATTTGTTGTGATTCTGGATGACTACGATCGCTGGGGGGAGCGACAGACCGGGGCAGAGCTGATCCGAATTTGCCAGAAAAATGGCATCAATGTGACACATCGGGTGATCAATGGCTTATCGGACCAGTTGGTGATTTTTACATCTAAATTCAATATTTGTCAAACTTTTTAATATTTTTTTGCAGACTCCCCACGTTTTTATATATTTGTTGTACCGATAATAAAGAGTTGATTTTATTTTTCGATTCGTACTTGATCACAGGTAAAAGGGAAAAACCGCTTCCGTGAGGAATGAAAAAAGCCAAATGCCTGCCGGGAAAGTCGTTGTGAATTATTGTTAAAACTTACACCCCCAGGTGTGTCAAATTGACTTATCAACTATGCAAGTGTCGGTTATTATTCCCTTTTTCAATGCTTCAGATCACATTGACTTAGCGATTTCATCCGCCTTAATCCAACCAGAAGTCTCAGAGCTGATCCTCGTTGATGACGGCTCTACTGACCAAAGTCTGGAAATTTGCCAACAATGGGCATCCAAAGATCAGAGAATTGTCATCTGTCATGCCGACGGCAATAAAAATAAAGGCCCGGGGGCGGCCAGAAACCGTGGAATTCGGGCATCTACGAAGCCATTTATTGCATTTCTGGATGCTGATGATCATTATCTGAAGGGTCGATTTTGGGATGATAAGGTATTGTTTTATAATTTTGGGGACGCTGTAGGCGTGTATAATAGTATCCTAATCGAAACCTGGAATCAACAGGAGATTCCTTTTCTCAACAATGTGTTCAGGCATCATCTGGTGCTGAAACTTGACATACCTTACAAGAAAATTCGAACCCAGGAAATTTTTCAGTCCAATGGTGTTCACCTAAACGGATTGACAATTCGCAGAGAGATCCTGCCTAGAGTTGGTTTATTTGATGAACGATTGCGGCAGGGGCAGGATCTGGATTTTCTATTTCGTCTGATACAAACGGGTGTGGTCTATGCTGCCGATCAATCAAGGCCAAAAGCAGTGTATTACATCCATAAGGGAAATACAGTATTTCAACTCCCAAAGACGCTTTTTTATAGAAAAAAGCTGTACCGGAAGCTCTTGCTGTTGTCATTGCAGAGCAGGAAAATCATAGGATTGTCACCTGCTTTTTTCCGGTTTTTTCTGGAATACTATTACTTGGAGAAATACCAAAACAAGCAGAGATGGAGGCGATGGATGAAAATTACACTTCTCCCTTCTGCGATTTTTCAGCTTATCTTTGGGAAAAATACTACATGGCGCGAACCTTAAATCTTTGAAACAATTGTCCAAGAACGGCAAGAAAAGAGCCTGGGTATCTGAGAAAACTTTGCAAAACAAGAAAGGTAGATAAAATAATATGAGTAGGATTGGTACGGCACAACTTCATCATATGAAGAGAAGCGAGACTTCGGTGCCGATGGAGGTAAGCTAGAATCAGGTGGTGATTCCAGAGAAGGATGTCATCGATGCAGTACAATTTCTGTTTGTAGTATTGAACTAATTTCTGTTTGTCAGTAACGGGTGCTCTGTTGTGATACACCACTGTCCAGTCGGAAATGGAACAAATTTCAGACCTGAGCCCAACCTGGAGTAAAAAATGCAGGTCTTCCCCTACCGAAAACCGGGTATCAAATGTAATGTCTTGAATAGTTTGCCGGTGGAATGCAAACGTCTGTATGCATTCAAACGGAAAAGGCTCGGAATCATCCGTTTTTTCCATCAGGCACCTCACGGCGTTTAATGCAGGGGTGGAAAGCCAGGCACCTGTGCGAAAGACATGCATTTCCGGCTGCGAAAGGATTGCTTTTTCGAGAGTCGCCAGGTGGTTTGCCAAAAAAAGGTCGTCACTATCGAGAAAGCAGATATAGGTACCTGTGCATTGTTGCATTCCAAAATTTCGGGCGGCGCTGCGCTCACAGTGTGCAATGGAAAAGATCCGGACACGTGTATCCGACAAAGCAGACAACCTTGCCAGAGTATCATCTGTGGAACCATCATCCACAATGACCAGCTGCCAGTCTGTAAATGTCTGATTCAGAACACTTTCAACAGCTTTTAGAACCTCTTCGGCTCTATTGAAGGTGGGAATGACTATGGAGAATACCGGGGAGGCCATCTTGTCATTCATTTGTTTTGAGAAGCGCTACAAGCTGTTGTTCGCGCATCTGAGGAGAATAGTTTTGGAGAATGCGATTTCTACCTGCATCACGAAGCACCTGTCCGGACTGAAGCGCCTGCTGAACAGCATGTCTCCACTGACATATATCCGGCTTGCGCACCACAAATCCGTATGAACCCACCGCTTCGGGCATGCCATTCACTTCCGAAACAACGGGTACACAGCCACATAGCATAGCTTCACACAACACATTGGGTAATCCTTCGGTGAAGGAGGGCAGTAAAAATACAGAGTGGCTCTGGTATTCCTTTAGCAGCTTTCCCTGATCTAAGAAAGGGGTCATGCGCACATTGGCAAAACCTTTGCCTTGAATGATTTTCTGGACATTAGCATGAATTCCTACCAGCGTAAATTGCACTTCCGGCATTGATGAGGCCAGTGCGAGGATGATTTCTCCCCCTTTTGCCAGAAATGTGGCCCAGTGATTGATCACCGCGACAAAAACCACTCCGCTCCGCAACTGATTTTCCGGAGGCATAGTCCACATCTTTCCATCGGCACATCCGGACACGACACACAACTTTCCGGCAAGTGCGGGGCAAAAGGCAAGAAGACCGGAGGTAAAGCCACTTTGGTCTGTCGCTGCATAGGTATTGATGTTGTGAATGAGCGAAGCATCTACAACTGCAATTTTGTGAGCCAGCCGGTATTCCAGACGGACAATGTACTGGAGCATATTTTTCCGAAAAAACACACCGTAATGTAACGAGGGAATGGAAGCAGTATCAAAGCCTCCGGCAGTCACCAGGATTCGTTTCTGGAAGAGAGTGCCCAGCAAAACATGCGGTAAACAATGATACCCGGCAAAGTATGAGTACACCATTTTAGCTTTGGGAACATAGTATAAGGCATGGATAATTGCCCAGACACCTGTGAGCATTTTTTTAAAAAAATTCCTGCTTCGTGGATAGTAGTAAGAGATGATCTCATAGTGACGGGACAACAAATCTAGATCCGTCTGCACAAAAGTAGACAGTCCCATGTGACAAAAAATCAGCGCAGGTTTTTGCTTACCTGGTCCCTCCATATTTGAATTGTTTCCTTCATCCAGTCTGTGCCCATATGCATCCAAAGATCGACAACTGAACATCCGGCTCTGTTTGATGTCTCGTAAGGCTGCAGTTGCCTTTGTAAAAATGCGGATGCGTCCGTACCAAGGTGCAGGATTCCATGCCGGGCATAGCTTTCCGGTTTTTCATAAGCTTCTGCTCCTTTTCCGCTCAGGTAATGGGTACCCTGCAAGGCTTTTACCAGTGCAGCATTCGTTTCGGAAGGTGCCGCCCGAAAGGCAAATTGGGATGATATCTCATATTGTGGGGAAAGTTCAAACGCTGAGTCTACGGCGCGTATCAGGTGCATATTGACTTGCGCCAGTAATTCAAGTTCCTGCAGAGGGAGAAACATGGCCTCAATCATTGGCATGACTTCTGAAAAATAAGGCGAGTGTACGTATGTATTTGCGATAAGGGCCAGATGTTGTTGCGCCCATGATTGGTCTTTGCACACAAGCAGATCGCAGATTCTGGAACTGTCTGAATGTTTATGCAGGGGCACTGTGAGCCACCTGGGTTGTCGGAATGGCAACTGGTGCGCGATTTTGACCCGGCGGGTAAGGCCTCGGGAGTTGATGGCGACATCATCATGAAACACAAAAATATCTGATACAGCCATTTTGAGAAAGTAGCCAAACCACGGCAAGTAATTGGGCTGGTGTACGGCTACAACAACGGGGGCAGGTTTTGTCTGTATTAGTAGGGAGTGATACCCGGTTTCGGTAGTCGTCATACCTCTGTGATTGCCAGCCTATCGATCCAGCGTATGACTTCAAATGCTTCAGCATAGGGACATTGTATCTGGGTTCCTCTGACCTTGGCCAGGGCTGTTATAAACTCTGGCTGCATGTAAGGCTTGCCTTGTTGAGAGGTGTAGGCTGTGAGTGCCTGAAGCTTTTTCTTGAGGTCGTCATCTGCCAGTTCAATGAAGCAGTCGGTGGAGAATGATAAATTGTTCCAGATCAGTTCATAACCCAGGATAGAAGAATTTTTGAACGCGCGAATGCCTTCTTGTGTGATGGTGGTGTGGTCTTGATGGATGTCTTTTCTGGAAGGGAGGAGTACCAGATCCGGCCGTATTTTCTCGCGCAAGCGGATGAGATCTTCCAAAATTTCCTGGCGTACATAGCTTAATTTTCGCACTGAATGTCGATATACGATGAGCTGGTCGGCAGGAATGCCGAGTGCTGCGGTTGCGTCGCGCACCTCTATTTCGAGTTGGTGTGTCGGAAATCCGGCCGGAACACTTTCATCAGCGGTGGAAAAGGCGGCATACCACACCTGGCTACCCTCCCTAACGGTACGGGCAATCAACCCCCCGCATCCGAGTTCGCCATCATCTGTATGCGGAGCAAGAATGAGAATTCGCTTATGATTGATCATGAAAAAAGTCATTCAGAAATTGAAGAATTCGATAACCTGCTTTGCCGTCGCCCAGGGCCTGGCTGGATCCCAGGGGAACTTTTCGATCCATTACGGCGTTTATAATCTTTTTTACACCAGCGCCTGCCACAGTAGCCCAACCTTCATCTACCGACTCGACCCATTCAGTCTGTTCATCGATGATAATGCAGGGAGTCTGGTGAAAATAGGCCTCTTTAATAACGCCCCCTGAATCAGTGATGACACAACACGACTCTCTGATGAGTTGTTGTGTTTCCCAGAACGATATTGGCTTGTTGACAATGATCCGGGGACTTGCCAGATAGGAGTCCAGTCCGTGCAAAGAAATTGCTGTGGCAGTGCGGGGATGAACAGAAAAAATGACAGGCATTGGCAGATTGGTCACTGCTTCCAGGATGGACTTCAAGCGCTCTGAATTGTCTGTGTTCACAGCGCGATGGCAGGTGAGGAAAGCGATTTCCTTTTTTTGTGCCTCGCTGCTTACGCCTCCATACCTCCTTGCCAATAAATCGATGACGATATCTCCGGTAAAACAGACATTGGTGGTTTTTCCTTCTTTGGCCAGCTGCTCTACGGCTGTGTGGGTTGGTGCAAACCAAATATCAGCAAGGGCGTCGGCGATGAGTTTGTTGGTTTCTTCGGGTATGGATTTGTCAAATTCTCGAAGGCCGGCTTCGATATGGGCTACAGGAATGTTACGCTTTGTTGCAGCAATGGCTGCGGCGGCAGTCGTATTGGTATCGCCGTACACCAGGACCAGATCGGGCTGCAGGCTGGAAAACACCTCATCCAGTGCGAGAATACCTTTGCCGATCTGCACATTATGTGGCGCCGAACCTATCTGCAGAAACACATCAGGCGCAGGAAGGTGAAATTCATCAAAAAATGCCTGAGACATTTCCGGGTCATAATGCTGTCCGGAATGCACGATGGAATGCCTGAATTGAGGAAAATCGGACAATGCAGCGTGCAGCGCTGCCAGTTTGATGAATTGTGGCCTGGCCCCTACCACAGACATTAGGTGTAACGGACTATGCAAGCTCATGGAGGATACTGTTTGCCCTGGATTGCCAGGAATATTCGGCTTGTAATTTGTCGGAGAGGAAATGGTAACCTGAAGGCAACTGATATTTCCAGGACTGATATTGAGTTAAAAGAAATTCCTGTAATTCTTGCTCTCCGGCTGGTGAGTCAACCAGTACCTTTCCACACTGAAAGATGTGTACCAGTTGTTCGATTTCTGGATCTCGACATCCTTTTACAAGACATAAAACCGGTGTATTCGCTTCAAGATATTCAAACAGTTTGCCGGTGAGCAGTCCCGTATGACCCGGGCTAGCAGAGGTAAGAAGTACGTTGACATGGCTGCGGTCCTGAATATCTGTAGCTTCACCCCGGGACACATATCCTACATCTACAAAAATCTGTTTGATGCCTGATTCTGCCGCTTTTGACTGCATTTTTGCGCCGTCTTTTCCGGCATAAAGCCAACGAGTCTCCCTTGCATCCATTTTACCTTCTGCGAATAAGCGCTGTAACGCCTTAAATACAGGGGTAGGGTCTCTGAATTCAAGAAACAACGATCCTGTATATGCGATGGTGAATTGAGGGTATTTCTCCTTGGCATGGCGCTTTGTCAAGCCTTTTGTCACGGTGAGGACATGTGGGTGGAGAAGCTTCATTTTGGCAGAAATCCCTTCAGAAACGGTCGTAACCAGATCGGCGGGGCGGAGCAACCATTTTTCAAACCGGCGCTGAAAGCCCGGCCAGATTACATTTCGGTAAATGGGTTCTGCATGCAAATCCCGGAAATCTGCGACCCAGCGCATTTGAGGGAAGGTTTTTTTCAGAAGCCACCCTACCCAATGATCTGCATACGGCATAAAGGAAGTATAGATGACATTGATATTCTGCTTCTTTAAAATGCTGATGGCCTTGAAATAGGCAGCAAAAATGTAAAGAATGCCGCCTTCAGCCATAAAAAGTTGAAAAGGAAAACTTCGCTGCACCCGCATTAGCCAACGAACAGTTTTCCCTTGCTTCGCATTTTCGCTAAACTGTGCGCCTTTTTTCTTTGTACCCGAAATCCAGAAAGCGAGTGTTCTGTAATCCAGCACAGGAACTGTGTGAACTTGTATATTCCGGTGAATTGGCAGTGGGTCTGTCGGCAATCTGCCAACGTTTGAAGACGTAATGACATGCACTTGCATGCCATTTTCTGCGAAGGCCTGCGAAAGAAAGTAGTTGCGATAGACTCCACTGTTTTTCAGAGGAGGATAGTGGTAATGAATCAACAATATATGTGAAAATGAGTGATGCTTTTGGCTCATGTTCGCTGTAAAACCTGATCTAGTACCTGCACAATCTTGCGAGCGATTAACCTGTCGTCGAGAAAATTCTCTGCCATCGATCTACCCTCACTTCCCATCTTTTCACGTTGTGAATGGGTAAGTCGTGTCATTTCCAGCATAGCGGCTGCCAGTGCCTGCTCATCACCGACGGGTACCAGAAAGCCGTTCTTTCCCTCAATCACTGCTTCCCGGCATCCAGCTGTTCGTGTGGTTATCACAGGTCTAGCCATGGCCATAGCTTCCGTCAGAGACCGAGGGATGGCTTCTCTCAAGGAGGGCAATACCACACAATCTGAAGAAGCGATTGCTTGTCGGACATCCTGAAGATGACCTGCATATTCTATGTGACCGGATTGGATCCATGATAGCAAGTCGCTTTTTGAAACAGTCGAGGGGTTTCCATCATCCAGCTGGCCGGCGACGACACAACGGATACCAGGATCTTGCTGTTTTACAATAGCTGCTGCTTTCACATATTCGACGATTCCTTTGTCATACAGAAGCCTCCCCAAGAACAGGAAAGTAAGTTTCTCGCTGGATGAAGGAAGGGCTTGGGGCTGAAAATGGCGTGTATTGACACCACAGCCTTTTACCGAAACTGCAATGGGGGCAAGGGTAAGCTTATGTTGCTCAAAAAATTCTCTATCATCTTCATTTTCAAAAATAGCTGCGCTGTGGCATCGGGAGGTCATTCGATACAATTGTTGTATTACAAACCTTAGAAAACCCTTTCTCAGGAATGGATACCCAAGTCCTGTAATTACCGCGATGGAAGGGATGCCTATAATTTTGCAAACTAATCCGCCATACACATTGGGTTTGTGGGTATAATGTATGACTAAGTCAGGCCGAATTTTCCGATACAAGGCATTTAATTCCCGGATAAACTGTGCATCGGCAATAGGATTGACGCTGTCTCTGATGAGGTATCTGACGTCATAATGCCTGACTGTCGGATAGGAATCCCGGTAGCCAATAAACTCATCTACCGGAGCGATGACAGACACGTGCCAGCCCTTGGCGAGAATGGCATCGATCACCGGAAGGCGGAAATTGTGAATATTCCACGTAGTGTTTGCCACGATGGCAATATGTATTCTCCCTTGCCGCAAAACTAATTTTATAGCTGTTGTGCCGAAATCATTGCCACAACCTCCCTGATTTCCTGTTCGTCAGATTTTGGATAAATCAAGAGGGCGTTTGGATCATCGACCACTATGAAATCGTGGAGACCTTTGATCACCACTGGTTTGAGATTATCTGAGACCACCAACACGTCAGAACAATCTGCCAGGTGGATATTTTTGCCGACAGTGACTGTATCCTTGGCGTCGGAGAGGTAGGCATGCAGACTTTGCCATGTCCCAAGATCGCTCCAGCCTATTTCTGCGGGAATTGTATAAACATTATCTGCACGTTCCATGATGGCGTAATCGATGGAAATCTTCTCCGTTTGTGCATACACTTTCTGCAGCCAATTCTCCTCCTGTTCTGTATTAAAGGGATTGGGGGAAGTGGCTAATGTATCAAGGATGCCTGGAGACAGCTTTTGAAAGGCGGCGAGAATGTGTGAAGTTTTCCAGACAAACATGCCTGCATTCCATAAAAATTGGCCCGATTGCAGGTATTTCTTTGCAGTTTCAAGGTCTGGCTTTTCCTTGAATGCACTGACTTTACATACTTCTATAGTTTGATCTGAGGTAATCAGGGCATCAGTTGCTTTCATGTATTGTATGTAACCATAACCAGTGTCGGGCCGTGTGGGTTGAATGCCCAGGGTGACGAGAGCATTGTTGCTGGCTGCATAGTCCAGAGCATGGCGCAAAATTTTCAGATAGGATTCCTCTTTCAGGATCACATGATCGGAAGGGAGTACTGCAAATGTGGATTCGGGGTCGAGGGCAACCAGTCTCAAAGCGGCATAGGCCACACAGGGTGCAGTATTTCGCATGACGGGTTCTTTCAGTACCTGATGTCTGGTGGCTTCAGGGAGTTGCTTCAGCACCATGGATTCGTATTTTTGGTGCGTCACAATGAAAATATTGGACGCGGGAACCAATTGCTTAGCTCTGTCCCATGTCATCTGCAGCAAGGTTCGCCCGATGCCCAGAATATCCAGAAATTGCTTGGGTTTGTCTTCAGTGCTTGCAGGCCAGAAGCGGCTTCCAATACCACCGGCCATGATGACAATGTATTGGTGTGAGGTTTGCGTCATTGGAATGTATTACTAATTGAATGCTGGGGTCACTTTGGTTTGTCTTACAGATCAGTGCAGGTAAATCAGATGATCTTGTTTTTGCTGAATTCTGCCGATGGGTTCTACAAAACGATCCAGCTGGTTATCTGAGAGGATGGATTTTACTTCATCCAGGCTATCTTCACCGACAGAAATCAGGAGTCCTCCACTGGTTTGCGGATCTGCCAGCAGGTGTAGTACATTCTCTGTGTCTGCGTGCTGGCCGGTGTCAATATGGTGTCCATATGCTTTCAGGTTACGGATTGTCCCTCCGGGTATTGCTTTTTGTGCCAGATAGTGCACCAGATCATCGTGGATGAGGGGTACTTTAGAAACTTCGATGGTTGCGGACACATCGCTGCCGGAGCAAATTTCAGAAAGGTGACCGAGGAGTCCAAAACCTGTCACATCGGTCATGGCATGAACACCCTGGCAGGCGCCGAGGTGTTTTCCCACTTTGTTTAGCTGCATCATTTGTGCTGTGGCAAGTTGGCGGTGTTCCTCTGTCAGGATACCTTTTTTTTCGGCGGTGGTAAAAATGCCTACACCGAGGGGTTTTGTCAAAAAAAGATAATCTCCGGGTCTTGCTGTATTGTTTTGTTTGATATTTGGAATTTCCACCAAACCGTTGACAGCCAGTCCAAAGATAGGTTCGGGTGCATCAATGCTATGTCCCCCGGCCAGGGCGATGCCCGCTTCTGCGCAAATGGCCCGACTCCCTTCGATGACGCTGCGTGCAATATCGGGACTCAACTTATCCAGTGGCCAGCCAAGGATAGCGATTGCCAGAACCGGATAACCACCCATTGCATACACGTCGCTGATGGCATTTGCGGAGGCTATTCGTCCAAAATCATATGGGTCGTCCACGATGGGCATAAAAAAATCAGTGGTAGAAATGAGGGCTGAGCCATTTCCCAGATTGTAAACAGCTGCATCATCCTTGCTGTGATTACCTACAATCAGCTGATCGGGAGTTGGATAGGCAAGATTAGACTGGAGGATTTGTTCGAGGATGTTTGGCGCTATTTTACACCCGCAACCTGCGCCGTGAGAATATTGAGTGAGTTTTACCGACATGTTTTTATTTTATCGTACAAATTTACGCCAAAAACCGTTCTTCATCCTTGTGTATGCTTGTGATGAGCATTTTGGCGTGTTCATTTGAATCATTCACTCCAGAATCCAGTGTGATAAACTGCTGCTCTGGATTAATTTTTCTTGACATACTTTTTTGATAAAAAGTGTCGTAATACCGAAGAAGGATTTCAAAGGCTTCTGAAACGTTGTCTTCTATCAGGTGTTGGATGGTATGCTGTGCCTGTAACCCTCCGAGTCTTTTTCGGATGCGGACTACAGCGTGGACGAGCCGCTCTCTGTCGAGACCCCCATATTCCCTGACGATATTTTCGAGTCGCATTTCGAAGGGGAGATTCAGGAAATAGACTTTTTTTTGAATGAGCTGCTGCCAGAATTCATGGGGTATGTTGACATCTCCGATCCGCTGGCTTTCATCCTCGAGCCAGATCAATTGACTGTTTCTCTT
>JAJTEZ010000028.1 GCA_021298335.1 Saprospiraceae bacterium
CAAACCCCGGAAACTTGCCTTGGAAAGTTTTCAACAAGAGTATCTCCCGGCATGCTCGAAGTAAACCGATCTGTCAATGCAATCATGATCCACCTATTTTGATACAAAACAAACTGCCTTTCAATGTGTTCTTGATCCTATTTTTATCAAAGTAGGAATTTGGGACTATTACCACAGGGATTTTTAGTACTTTTCCGTAAACAAAACAAAATATGTCGTTTATACAATCATACCTTTTTTGTTGTGTCAAAAATTCATTTTTTACAATATTTACATTTTCGTGTATTATTGTATCTGTTTCCTTGCCGGCACAAGGAAACCAGCAGTACATTGAAAACGCAGACCACCCAAACCCTCGCATGCGTTATAAAGTGACCCAGTCACACTTTACCCAGATGGACAGTATTTTCCAACTGTTTGCGACAAAGCTGGATAGTTTTGGGCGCCAGAGATATGAAGCTTTGCGGCCATTGATTCTGGGTAAGGACATTACTTCACTGCAGCAGGCTGTCAGCCATGGATTGCTGACTTACCAGGAGTTGACATTGTATTTTCTGTATCGCATACGCCTCTATGAAACAGATCCTGAAAAATCACTGAATGCCATCATTAGCCTGGCCCCTAATGCTATCCAGCAGGCTGCCTTGTGTGACCAGCAGCGCAAAACTCAAAAATCAATGCATCCTTTGTTTGGCATCCCTGTGTTGATCAAAGACAATGTTGGGTTGGACGGTACAGCGACGACAGCAGGTGCTGTTATTTTGCGCAATAATCGACCGAAAGATGCATTTATTGTAAACAGGCTGCGTGAAAAAGGGGCAGTACTCATTGGAAAGACCAATCTGAGCGAATGGGCGTATTATTTTTGCAATGGCTGTCCCTTGGGCTACAGTGCCGTGGGTGGCCAAACTTTCAATCCATTTGGCCGGAAAAGATTTGAATCCGGTGGGTCGAGCTCAGGAAGTGGCGTTGCGATTGCTGCCGGATATGCGGTTGCTGCTGTCGGGACAGAAACGTCAGGTTCCATTTTATCTCCCTCCTCGCTTAATAGCCTTGTGGGTTTAAAACCCACCGTTGGTCTGTTGAGTCGCCAGGGTATTGTGCCCATTTCATCAACTCTTGACACACCGGGTCCGATGACAGCGTCCGTCAAAGACAATGTCATTCTGTTGGATGCAATGGCAGGTTTTGATCCGTCAGATGACCGGGCCCGACTACAAAATGCAAAAACATTTTTATCGGATACTCTTCAAAAGGGAGAGATCAAAGGAAAGCGATTTGGTGTTTTTACTGCCTTACTTACGCAGGCATCCTATGCCGCATCTGTTGCCCTGCTTGAACTTCAGGGGGCAGTCATTATAAAGTTGGACACCGTTTCTGTGCCTCTTCCCGGCTACCTGAACCTACTGAATCAAGATATGAAAAGCGATCTGGCCAACTATTTGCAATACACAGCTTCTCCTATAGTCACACAGGGTTCTGTAAAACAGATTATGGATTTTAATCTGACGAATCCAGAACAATATGCACCATATGGACAGGGTATCTTTGAAGGCATTGAGGCTGACACATTGACCGGGGGGACCTTTGAACGCATGAAAGACTCCTTACTAGCGGGAGCTGACGGCTTTTTCCAACGGCCTGCCAGACGTGAAAACATCAATTATTTTTTATCTATCAACAACCTGCATGCTGCCTATGCAGCGCTGGCATTCAGGCCATGTCTCACCATACCCATTGGGACGAAAGAAGACGGAGAGCCTTTGGCACTCACAATCATCGGAACATCCTGGGAAGAATCAGCACTTCTGCAAACCGGATTGCAGATTGAGAAACACGTAGGGAAACGTATTTTACCTCAGGCATATCCTTAACATATACCTTTCCCGGCTAATCAAGGGTTATCTTCCAATTGAGTGTACAAATTTCCGTACTTTTGCATTTTCAAACTGGAAGCGTATGAAATTTGGTACAAAGACAATCCATGCGGGAATTACTCCTGATCCGTCTACAGGGGCAATTATGACCCCTATTTTTCAAACGTCCACCTATGTTCAGGAAGCGCCGGGAGTGCACAAGGGTTACGAATATGCTCGCACCCAAAATCCAACCCGAACAGTTTTGGAGGCCAACCTGGCAGCTTTGGAAAATGGGATTGATGCCATTTGTTTTTCAAGTGGATTGGCGGCAATGGATGCTGTGCTTAAGCTACTCAATCCGGGAGATGAGGTGATTGCTACAGATGATTTGTATGGAGGGTCTTACCGGTTAATGACAAAGGTGTTTGGGAAATATGGCATCAAGTTTCAATTTTCAGGAATCAGCGATCTTGGCAAGCTGGATGCCTTAATCACTCCCAAAACCCGAATGGTTTGGGTCGAAACGCCCACAAATCCGATGTTGAATATCATTGACATCGAAGCAGTCTGTCAGCATGTTCGAGATAAAAACATACTAGTGTGTGTTGACAATACCTTTGCATCACCTTTCCTTCAGAACCCTCTGGATCTGGGCGCTGATCTGGTCATTCATTCTGCCACAAAATATCTGGGGGGTCACTCTGATGTCATTCATGGAACCGTCATCACAAAAAACACAGAACTGGCAGCCCAACTCCGATTTTTACAAAATGCTGTAGGTGCTGTGCCCGGGCCACAGGATTGTTTTTTGGTCTTAAGGGGCATCAAAACTTTGCACATTCGCGTAGAAAGGGCGTGTCATAATGCTGAGAAAATCGCAGCGTTTTTGCAGCAGCACCCTAAAATCAACAGAGTGTATTATCCGGGCTTTGAGAGCCATCCGGGCCATGAAGTTGCCAAAAAACAAATGCGTATGTATGGAGCAATGGTTTCGTTTGACATTATCGGAGGTAGGGAAGAGGACGCAAGGAAAGTGCTGAGTGGTACGCACTATTTTTCTCTGGCAGAATCGCTTGGTGGTGTGGAATCTCTCATCGGACATCCTGCCAGCATGACACATGGCTCTATACCCAGGGAAGAAAGACTTAAGGTAGGCCTGACTGATTCACTGATCAGACTCAGCGTGGGTATTGAAGATGTGGCAGATCTGATAGAAGATCTGGAAAAAGCACTTGATCAGATATAAACTCAGGAAGATTCACAAAAACTAAACTACACTATGCATAAACTCACTCAGACCCAAAGGGTTCAGGCAGCTATTGACCAACCCCGGGAAAAGCTAAAAATATTTGGCAAGCAACATTTATCTGATGCAGAATTGCTTGCCATCATCATCGGATCCGGGACTTATGGAGAGTCTGCTCTTTCCATTTGCAGAAGATTACTGCATGATCACCATCACCGGCTAACTAACATTGGCTGTCGCTCTTTTATGGAGCTTGCCCAATCATACAGGGGTCTGGGAATGGCCAAAACCATGAAAATTCTGGCTGCTTTGGAGTTGGGACGTCGTAGAAGAGAGGAAACGCCTACTCAGCAAATGTCAATCACGTCCAGTAAGGACAGCTTTCATTTTTTACAGCCCATTTTGGGGGAACTGCCCTTTGAGGAGTTTTGGGCTGTCATGTTGAATAATGCAAATAAAATCATGCACCACGAATGCTTTGGTCGGGGAGGAGTCCAGTCAGTTCAGGTGGATCTTCGACGTGTCATCAAAACAGCACTTGATTACAGGGCTACAGCATTAATTGTGGGTCACAACCATCCTTCTGGTCAGATGCAACCATCTCAGGAAGATATCAGGCTGACAAAAAATCTGAAGGAAGCTGCGGGATTATTCCAGATCAGGCTTTTAGATCATTTGATTGTTTCAGATGATGCGTTTTATAGTTTTTCAGATGAAGGCCTGATTTGATATACCCTTACAGGTTTTTCGTTTAGTAAAACCAGCGCACGTAGGCAAAACCTGTGACCAGTGCCAACAAGAGCCAGTACACCCGCCTTCCCAGAGATTCCCACTGGTGTTCCATGGTGGGTTGATACAACTTAATGCTTACCAAAACCAACGCAAAACCTACCGCTTCTGTCCAAAAAGGCAAGGGATAAAATATGTTTCCGGCAATCAGGATCAAGCCTGCAGCAGCAGAAGCCCAGGGCAAATTAGCTGACACCGAAAGCCTCTTTTATCAGGTCAGATTGTTGTTGATCATGGACCTTCTTAAAGCCGGTGGCTGGTGAAGCGCTGGCTTTTCTGGCTACCAGTTCAATTGGGTCATGTCTGAAATATCGCATTAAATAAGACCAGGTACCCATATTGGCAGACTCTTCCTGCACCCAGAAAAACGATGCTTTGGCGTATTGTTTCATGAAAGTCCTGACCTCTTTTTCAGGAAACGGGTAGAGTTGTTCGACTCGTATAATGGCAACATCCTTTATCTGATTTGCTCGCCTGTATTCATTCAGTTCGTAATAGAGCTTACCCGAACAGAATAGGACGCGGGATGCTTTTTTCACTTCGCTATCTCCAATGACTTCCATAAATTTCTGATTTCCAGTACATTCTTCAATGTTACTGACACAATCAGGGTGTCTGAGCATTGATTTGGGTGACATGTGAATCAAAGGTTTTCTGAAAGGCATGGCCAACTGTCTTCGGATCATGTGGAAGAAATTGGCGGGAGTGGTCACATTGCACACAATCATATTGAAATTAGCACACATCTGGAGGAATCTTTCCAGTCTTGCGCTGGAATGCTCCGGGCCCTGGCCCTCCATTCCGTGCGGAAGAAGCATGACAAGGCTACTCATTCGCTGCCATTTGCTTTCCCCGGCACTGATAAACTGATCAACGATAGTTTGCGCACCGTTATAGAAATCTCCGAATTGCGCTTCCCAGATGGCAAGGTGGTCCGGAGAAGCCTGAGAATAACCATATTCAAAACCCAGCACAGCAAATTCTGACAGCAGTGAATTATAGATAAAATACTGGCCTGAAGCACCCTCCAGTTGATTTAGTCTGTTGTATCCTTCATTTGTTTTTTCATCAAAAAAGACGGCATGCCGGTGCGAAAATGTTCCTCTTTTAACGTCCTGACCGCTCATTCGAACATTTTTCCCTTCCAGCATCAGGGATCCGTAGGATAATAGTTCACCCAATGCCCAGTCAATTTGTCCTTTATCCAGCAATTCCTGTTTTCCTTTTTGCAGGCGCTTGATTTTGGAATTTGGGGTAAAGTCCTTAGGCAACGTCATAAGGTGATGAAGGATCTTGTCAGCTTTCTTTTTCTCAATACCCGTTGGGGGTGTAACCATGTCTGCTTCGTCAATGGTTTTTTTCAATTCTCGCCAATGCTGTTCAGGCTCCTGATATGCATATGGAAGGATGTTTTGTTTTACCATATCCAGCCGGTCCTGTAGTTCAGCCCAGAATTTTTGTTCTAGTTCTTCTCCAAGCTTTGGTTCCACATCGCCTCTTTCCACCAATCTCGCCAGATAGATTTCACGGGGATTTTTATGCTTTTCAATGATATCGTACATGGTGGGCTGGGTAAATTTAGGATCATCACCTTCATTGTGTCCATGTCTGCGGTAGCATACCATGTCTATAAAGACATCATTGTGAAACTTTTGTCTGTACTCTACAGCCAATTCTGCTGCAAAAACTACAGCCTCCGGATCGTCTCCATTGACGTGAAACACGGGAGCCTGCACCAGGCTTGCTGCTGCGGTACAATAGGTAGAAGAACGGGCATCATCAAAATCTGTGGTAAATCCAATTTGATTATTGATGACAAAATGAATAGTTCCTCCGGTGAAATACCCATCCAGCTGGCTCATTTGTACCGTTTCGTAAACGACACCCTGGCCTGCTGCGGCGCTATCACCATGGATCAGAATGGGTAATATTTTATTGTAATCACCCTGATACAGAAGGTCGGCTTTTGCACGGGTAAAACCCTCCATCACGGGGTTGACCGCCTCCAGGTGGGAAGGGTTGGGTGCAAGTTTGAGATGCATTGTTTTTCCAGACGGCAGGTTTACCTGTGATGAAAATCCAAGATGATATTTTACATCGCCATCACCAAAGCTCTGGTCCAGGATTGCCGTTCCTTCAAACTCATTAAAAATCTGATCATACGTTTTACCAAGTGTATTCGCAAGTACGTTGAGTCGACCGCGGTGGGCCATTGCCATGACTATTTCTTCTACCTTGTCTTCGCCGGACTTGCTGATGATTGCGTCCAGTGCAGCGATGGTTGTTTCGCCTCCTTCCAGGGAAAAGCGTTTTTGGCCAACGTATTTGGTATGAAGGAATTTTTCGAAAATAACTGCACCATTGAGTTTTTGCAAAATTCTTTTCTTTTGGTCAAGAGAAAGCCCAAAACTTTTATCCAGATTTCTCTTTTCAATTTTATCTCTCAGCCACCGTCTTTTCTCCCGATTTTCGATATACATGTATTCTACCCCCAGGCTACCTGCATAGATGGCATTCAATCGCAGTATAATTTCCCTGAGAGTTGCAGAACCTAAGCCGATTTCAGCACCTGCAGAAAACACTGACTGAAGATCACTTTCATCCAGTCCGTAATCTGCCAGATCGAGATGGGGTTTTCTGTCTTTTCGTGGTTTGATTGGATTTGTGGTGGAAAGAAGATGGCCGCGATTTCTGTACCCCTGAATCAGGGCCATGACGGCAACTTCCTTTTCGGATATACCTTGTTGTGCTGAGGCTCCCGGCACATCTGATAAACTTCCTGCTTGTCCGGCAAATTCAAATCCGTCAAAAAACAATCTCCAGCCCTCGTCCACAGAGGAGGGGTCGACCTGATACTGACGATAAACAGATTCAATATATCCGGGGTGTGCGTTAAAAACGTATGAATAATCCTTCATAAATCACAATTCATCAAATAATTCGATAATTAGGAATGCGGTCTTTAAATTAAGGCTGCAAAAATAGGTATTCTTCCCTCATTAACCAACCTGCAGCAAGTTGGTTTTGGAGGTTTTCAAGAATTTCACTATACTGAATGAAAAACCTGAGGCAGAAAGATAAATTTTGTTCAATTATTCTTGAAAAATTCAATAGAAAGTATTAATTTTGCACTCCGATTTAGAAATTAAGTCTAAAATAAACTTTATGGCACAGCACAAGTCATCCAAAAAGAGAATCCGCCAGGACATCAAAATCAGGCTGAGAAACAGATATTACAAAAAATCAGCCCGTACTTCGATTGCCAAACTGAGACAAATGACAAATAAGGAGGAAGCAAAAGTATTCCTTCCAAAGGTAATCAGCATGGTAGACAAGCTGGCCAAGAAAAACACATGGCATAAGAACAAAGCTTCCAATCTGAAGTCAAAGTTGACAAGATTTGTCAACAGCCTTTCTTAAGAAGGTAGCAAACCATATATTTAATAAGGTGAGTACAAAATATGTACTCACCTTTTTTAGTTTTACGTCATGTCGTTTTTTCTAATTATCTTCTTTTCCCTCACAAAGCCGGTCTATCATCCTAATTACGTTAGCATGTCATCAACCAGGGATACAGTAACAAACCAGTTACTGGCATATCCGGTGGTGTATTTTCTGCCTGAAACCCGCTGGGGTTTTGGTGCTGCGGGGTTTTATAATTTCCGCTTTAAGGGTGAGCCAGGCTCTTCCAATCCTTCGATAGTGCAATTTACGGTAAGTTATACACAGAAAAAGCAATTACTCCTGACTATACCTATGGAATGGTATTGGGGACATAATACGTGGAAGATGGATGGAGAGTTTAGTTATTTTCGTTATCAGTATAATTTTTATGGCATAGGTGATGAAACAGCCTTAGAAAACAGGGAGACATTTAAAGCAGAATATCCTCGTTTTAGGATGGATTTTCTTCGCAGGTATAAGCAGTGGTTTGGGGGATTAAGATATCGGTTTGATGCAATGCAATTTACCGATTTTGAGGCTGGTGGCCTGCTAGAGAAAGGCAGTTATACCGGTAAAACGGGAGGCATTATTTCCGGTGCCGGAATTGTAGTGCAATTGGATACGAGAAACCGGATTTACCATCCCACCCGAGGTGTCTTTATGGAGTGGGAGTGTTATTATAATAATCCCCGGATTGGAAGTGATTTTACCTACAGCAGATATTCAGCAGATATGTCGGTGTATGCCGGCATTCGGGGCGAGCATGTTGTCGCCGTGCAGTGTTCTACTGCCACTATGACCGGGCAACCTATTTTTTATGATTTGTTGTATTTCGGCAGTCCCAGAGTCATGCGAGGAATTCAGGACAGGCGATATATTGATAAAAATATGTGTTTCATTCAGGCAGAATATCGGTTTCCTATCTGGAGACGATTTCAGGGTGTTGCGTTTGGTAGTATGGGAGCTACTTCCGGTACGTATGCCGGATTGTTTGACAGAAAGTGGCAACAGAGTTTTGGGGCAGGTTTACGTTTTATTTTAAATCAAAAAGACAGACTACGCCTTAGAATAGATTACGGAATTACACCAAATGAGGGAGGCGCATTATATCTTACAGTTAACGATGCATTCTAAAAAATGATCTCATCAGTCCTGAAAGATTGCAAACACTGACCGCCATCTCGGCACTACTCTGTATTTTTGCAACATGAAGCCAAATACACCTGACCGACAGATACTGAATAGGGCATACCACCTTATGGTAATGGCCAAAGCGATGACAGATGTTTATGAGGAACAGTTTAGGATTGTTTCAAAATACGTACATGCCACCTCCCGCGGGCATGAAGCGATACAGATTGCTTTAGGAATGCAGTTGACGCCGGCAGATTTTGTTTCGCCGTACTATCGCGATGATGCGATGTTGCTTGCAATAGGGATGTCTCCGTATCAGTTGATGTTGCAGGTTTTAGCCAAGAGAGATGATCCGTTTTCCGGCGGTAGAACATATTATTCACATCCCAGCCTCAAGGATGCTGACAAGCCTCGCATACCCCACCAATCTTCTGCGACGGGCATGCAGGCCATCCCCTCGACAGGAATTGCAATGGGTATTCAATACCAGGAAAAATCGTCTTTGCATACTTCTTTTGGATCCGTATCAGTTTGTTCGTTAGGAGATGCTTCCATGACTGAGGGTGAAATTGCAGAGGCTCTTCAAATGGCAGCTCTGAAACAACTGCCAGTATTGTATCTGGTGCAGGACAATGGATGGGATATTTCTGCAACAGCTGAAGAAACCCGTGCAATGAATGCCTTCGAATACGCAAAGGGTTTTCCAGGTATCGAAGCTATCAGCATTGATGGCACTGATTTTTCTTTGTGTTATCAGACTGTGGCAAATATTCTGGAAGTCATGCGAAAAGAGAGACGTCCATTTTTACTGCATGCTTCTGTTCCCCTCCTCAATCACCATACGTCTGGAGTCAGAAAGGAATGGTATCGCCACGATCTTGCTTTGCATCAGGAAAGAGACCCGTTGGTTCGATTCAGGCATGAATTGATTTCTCAAGGTTTTGACGAAACAGATCTGACCTCTGAAGAAAATGAGGCTATGATCCTTGTCCGTGAGTCCTTGCAGAAAGCAATGGAATCTCCCGATCCTTTGCCGGAGGATTTGTTTACGCATGATTTTGCACCGACACCTGTGAAAGAAGAAACAGGTGAACGATGTCCTGAAGGGGCGGAAGAACATGTGATGGTAGATTCTGCTCTGGCTGCGATCCAGGAATTGATGGAAGACCACCCGGAGTGTTTATTGTATGGCCAGGACGTGGGTGCCCGATTAGGTGGGGTATTTCGTGAGGCGGCAACGTTGGCGCAGAAATTTGGCGATAACAGGGTGTTTAACACACCAATACAAGAGGCGTTTATTATTGGCAGTACAGTAGGCATGTCTGCTGTAGGTTTGCGTCCGATCGTTGAGGTGCAGTTTGCGGATTATATCTGGCCAGGATTGAACCAGTTGTTTACAGAAGTGAGCCGCAGTTGCTATTTATCCAATGGGAAGTGGCCTGTCAGTATGGTATTGCGCGTACCTACAGGGGCCTACGGAAGTGGCGGACCCTACCACAGCTCCAGCGTTGAATCTGTTCTGACGAACATTCGGGGCATAAAAATCGCCTATCCAAGCAACGGAGCAGATTTGAAGGGTTTGCTGAAGTCTGCCTGGCTGGACCCCAATCCTGTAGTGATTCTTGAGCACAAGGGCCTATACTGGAGTAAAGTCAGGGGTACAGAGCTTGCACGCAGGCCTTTGCCTTCACGTGATTATGTTCTGCCATTTGGAAAAGGTCTCATGCTAAAGGAAGCGACTGTATCTGCGTCATCTCCAAAAGTGTTGGTGGTTACCTACGGCATGGGTGTCTACTGGTCTTTAAACATGGATGATGATCTGAAACAGTCGGTGGGTATTCTCGACTTACGCACATTGTATCCACTGGACGAAGAGTTGGTGTATGAAAAATCCAGGCAGTATCACCGTATTCTTGTTTTGACAGAAGAGCCTGTCAACAATAGTTTTGGGCAAAGTCTTGCTGCCCGTATTCAGGCGGAGTGCTTTACTTCACTGGATGCTCCTGTGATTACTGTTGGAGCTGAAAATTTGCCGGCTATTCCTCTCAATGAAACGCTGGAAAAAGCGATGTTACCCAATGCAGACAAAGTAAGTGCTATAGTTCGCCGGCAACTTGCTTATTGAATATCAGTTGCTTCAGAATTTGAAACCGGCACGAAACGTCGACTAAAAAAGCCAAAAGGATGTCCGTTGGCCATTTCCGACAGGAATAGCAAAGATTTAGACCAATGGAAATCCGTTCAAACTATATGTAGCTGAAATGCGATATTTTTGTATCAAGTTGGGTCTCATTCTACAGGCACATGGGGGTGGTCCGAAAAAAGTGGTTTAGTCGCTTGCTTTGAAGGCGAATAAAAAATTAAGTTTATGCAAATGGTACGTACTATTTTCTGTTTCAGTCTCTTTTTGCTTGTTTTTACAGGGTTAACAGGGCAGGCAAAACAGCTTGATACCTTTAAAAAAATCAAGATTGGGGGCAATATTCGTGCCGAGCTAATTGCTTCAGTAGCCCCTCGAGTAGAATTTACTATGCTTGAGGGCGATCCTGATGAGCTGCTGATTGATGTATTTGGAGACGAGCTGGAAATACGTTTTACCCACAGGCGATTTTGGGAGTACTTTACACAACCCAAGGCAAAGGTAAAAATTTACTATACCCAACTTCAGCGAATTGCAGTATCAGCTGGATCAACGTTGATTGGTGCTGATAATATTGAGACTCCCAAAATGGAGTTGCATATTTCCAGTGGTGCGCGATGTGATCTGCAGCTTAGTTGTCAGGAAATAAGAGTAGACGCTTCCTCGGGGGCTGAAGTATTATTGGAAGGAAGGGCAAAGAAAATTTATTTTGATTTATCTTCCGGTTCTTCTTTGGAAGCATTTGATCTGCTGGTGTCTGAGGCGGCCGGCGATGTTTCTTCCGGGGCAAGTGCCAGATTGAATTGCACTGATCTATTGAATGCAGAAGCCAGTTCTGGTGGAGAAATCAGGTTTCGAGGCAACCCATGCACAATCCAGAAGCATACTTCCTCTGGAGGAAGTGTTCGGGCATTGTAAAATAGATTATGTAAAAAAGTGAAAAACCCTGTATATTTGTCTTCTGAACCTGGTCACACAGATTTTTATAAAAGTTGAATATCCTATATTTCTGATCCAAAAGATATAAGGGAGGTTCCAAAGAAATACGGGCGTTTAATCGCTTCCTGAACCTGAAAAGTCGATACATTCAAGTCACCTGCAGGAAGAATGGCAACCCAATAAAGAGAAAGCGTGGGCATTGCTGTATCTTGTAGGTAAGGGCTTCGACTCCCTCAGGTACAGGTCAGCATATCGCCCACGCTCCTTTAAAAAGTTTTCCTCATTGAGCAAATTTCACAATTACTTATTGCGATCGTTGGTTGGTTCGTCCTGTGGTTTATCTTCAGCATAATAAGCATCTGATTGATTCCACGTTTTGTCACTGATCTTTTGGCTAAAGACCATACGGGACATCTTTTCCTTTTCAAACATTCTGTCAATGTCACTTTGGTTGCCTTCAAAAATCATGGCGTTTTTGATGGAAAGATTTTGAGCAGCAAGCATGACATCATGGTTTGCACCGATGTAAGTAAATGTCCACCCACGGGATTCCAGTAGTTCGATTTTCTTACGAATTTGTGCCCCTGTATAGTGGTGGGATGCATTTTCTTCGCCATCTGTGAGAATCGTCACTAATACGTGAAAGTCATTTTTCCCTTCAAGCTGGGCTGACAATTTATCGGCACTGGAGCCAATGGCATCAAAAAGAGGAGTAGATCCTTCGGGTTGATAGGATTCCTTAGTTAATTTACGCACCTTGGTGATTTCGGCATTCCAGAAATGGGTATGTATTTCACCAGAATTGAATGATACGAGACTCACAGTCTGTTGTTGATCCGTGAAGCTGGACTGAGCAGAAAGTATGGTTTCTGTCAATTCATTAAATCCATTGATAATGAAAGGTTTAATGCTGTTCATAGATCCGCTTTCATCGAGAATGATGAGGTTGTAGATGGTGTGCTTTTTGTCCATGTCAATTTTTTAATAGATTAAAAAGAACCTGTATACAGGAAGAATGAATTCAGTTCCTGCACCCCGGTTGGATAACACGCACAAAAGTAAACGGGACAGTGCAATGGAGCTGCACCCTCATGGTTGCTTTAAATATTCTTAGTTTATGTGTTAGTTTTAGTTAGTCATTTTCCAGGTAAACTATCAATGCCGCTTGGAATATTTCTAAAATATACGCATTGAAGTTTATGCGAACGCCTCATGTGCATTACAGCAATCGACCTAGGGTGGAATCAATCAAAAGACATTATTCCGGAGCTCCGTTCTGGATCCAGCAGTCGATTTTTGTAATGATTGCATCTGACAATTTTGGCGCTCCTAGAGGCATTGCTTTTGCTCCTCCTTGCTGCTTTACCGATACCAGAACCTTGCCATTTAAACTGGTAGCTTTCGCTTTTGCATATGTGCTCAGATCAAGTCCATCGGCCGGAAAGCTTCCTCCGTGACATCCGGCATAGGCACAAGAAGCATTGAATATATCTGCAATTTCTCCTGTATAAGTGGGAGTAGCGCCACTGCAATTTGAATTCGGACTCTCGTCCTTAGCACATGATAAAAACAGGAGGGTACTTAGAAAAAATAAAGCAAGGGTTTTCATGTTTTTTTAGTTTATCACACTATGAGTGACTGGTTATCAATGTTGTATGGAATCTTTGATGGGTGAGAAAATTATTTTTTGCTCATTTCAAATTTATATGACTTATTTCAGGTTGACAAGATGATTTATGGAATATGATTCAAATATCTTAATTAAGAATGAGGCAAACAAATAGTACTCAACTTAAACATCAAAAATTGGCTTTTTGATTGTATTTTTGCAAAAATTTCCAGTAACCTTTCGATTGCTGGCCAAATATAATCATGACCCATGGATTTTAAAAATTTGATTGCCCACTGCAAGGAATATGGTTTTATTTTTCAGTCAAGTGAAATTTACGACGGACTGAGTGCCGTATATGACTATGGTCCATACGGTGTGGAATTGAAAAACAACATCAAGCAGTACTGGTGGAAATCTATGGTGCAGATGCATGAAAATATTGTGGGTATTGATGCAGCTATTTTTATGCACCCCAAGACTTGGAAAGCTTCCGGCCACGTGGATGCTTTTAATGATCCACTGGTCGATAACAAGGATTCGAAGAAGCGATATCGGGCAGACCAGTTGATTGAAGGATATGCAGAGAAGATTGAGGCTAAAAACCAGAAGGATATTGAAAAAGCGAGAGAGAAATTTGGTGATTCTTTCAATGAAGCTCATTTCAGAGTAACCAATGACCGGGTCATTGAACGGCAGAAGCAAGTTGATGCTGTTCTTGGGAGGCTTGCGGAAGCCATGAAAGAGGGTGATATGGATGCACTTGGTGCCATGATTGCCGAGTATGAAATTGCCTGCCCTGAAAGCGGGTCGAGAAATTGGACGGAGGTACGACAGTTTAATCTTATGTTTAATACTCAGCTCGGAAATATTGCCGGGGAGGAGGGCAAGCTTTATCTCAGGCCTGAGACTGCGCAAGGGATTTTTGTCAACTTTTTGAATGTGCAAAAGTCAACACGTCAGAAAGTTCCATTTGGTATTGCTCAGATTGGCAAAGCGTTTAGAAATGAGATTGTTGCCCGTCAGTTTATCTTCCGCATGCGGGAATTTGAACAGATGGAAATGCAGTTTTTTGTCCGACCAGGCACAGAAATGGAGTGGTATACCTACTGGAAGGAAACACGTCTGAAGTGGCACAAAGCTTTGGGTACTTCAGAGGCCAAGCTGCGCTTCCACGACCACGCCAATCTTGCACATTATGCCAACGCAGCTGTGGATATTGAGTTTGAATTTCCGTTTGGATTTCGTGAACTGGAGGGAATTCATTCCAGAACTGACTTCGACCTGAGCCAGCACCAGAACCTTTCTGGTAAAAAATTGCAATATTTTGACCCAGAGTTGAATGAAAACTACATTCCATATGTGGTGGAGACATCCATTGGTTGTGATCGTATGTTTCTTGCTATGATTTCAAATGCACTGCGCGAAGAAAATGTGCCGGATGCGGAAGGACAGGATTCTGTGAGGACCGTCATGAAGTTGCACCCGGCACTTGCGCCTGTTAAGGCAGCTGTTTTGCCATTGCTGAAAAATAAAGAGGAGTTAACAAATGCCGCAACTGCGGTATATGATAGACTGAAAATCTCAGTCAACTGCCAGTATGACGAGAAAGACGCTATAGGTCGCAGGTACCGCAGACAAGACGCCATTGGTACGCCGTATTGTATTACAATCGATTTTGAAACGCTCGAAAACGACACTGTCACCATCCGGGAACGTGATAGCCTGGAGCAACGAAGAATTGCCATTGCAGATATTCCTAGGGTAGTGGAAGAAGGGGTAAAAATGGAAAACCTGCTTTTGAGTTAACAGATTTTGATTGTAATGCAGTGATTCAAATTTTTGGATTTGAGATACCGATGGGTAGTTTCCATAATTATTTTCATCATGTGATAAATACAAAATATTCACGTATTTTTGTATCAAATGGTCGGTATGAAATCAAAGGTCTTTGCATTTATTGCAAATAATATTTTTGCTACCTCTGCAAAGATTTATTTTTTCGAAACTCAAAAGTTTGAAAATCCCGGATATTTAAATAGTGTCTCGAAAGTGACGTATTCCGGTTCAAAACTTTTTATTCTCATTTGTTTTCCGTTTTTACTCTGTAGTCAAAATGAATGGCTTGGCAGATACAATGGAACGTTTGAAGGGGATGCTGTGTTTCTTGAATTTTCAGATATACAGAATGGGCAGTTATCAGGTAAGATGCAAGACAGCTATAATGCTTATGCCATTGTTGGAACTACTAAAAAATCAACATTTACAGGTACTGCGCAGGAGAACTCTTTGGGGATTACATTTGCCATGACAGCTGTCAAACAGGGAACTGTTTTGACTACTAAATTGGTTTTTGAGTTTTTAGGTACACAAAAGACGATGGATATAGTGTTTGAGCAAATTGTGGGCATTCAAAACAGTGAACAGCAATCAAGTAAAACCACTTCATCAAAAAATCCTGTTTCCGGTAAATTGCGCGATAAAAACATTACAGGACTGTGGTCAAAAGAATCCAATTACAGTTCCGGATAT
>JAJTEZ010000029.1 GCA_021298335.1 Saprospiraceae bacterium
GATTTTTCAGAATCTGGCAAATCCCCACAAACCAAATTGCAGGTACGCTGGGCATGTTTAACCCACGATTGCCCCTGACAATCGAAGAACTCAGAAGTTATGGCATCCATGGAGATCTTGATAAATATGTAACTGTTCAACTTTCAGGTGAGCATTTGTCCGGATTGTTTGGGCCTGACACTGAAGATGTTGTCAATGTCTTTTTCCGAGAGGAAAGGATGGGGTGGTTTGTATTCAGGAGTGCATTTCCGGATCAGATGACAATTCGTCAGTTTTGTTATCAGCATCCGGCCTACGAAATCCAGCTATCGAAGCTTTTACGATTGAAAACGGAGGTTCTTTTACTGGAAGAACCAGGATCGAATGGGCAACTTTTTAATCCCAGGATTACCATTCAGACTACAATGGCTTATCAAAACCTTTCTCAGGAAGAAAAAACGGTGTTTGACAGGCTATATCATGACTATTATTACCAGAGGCACAACACCTACTGGCAACAGCAGGCATTGTGGAAATTGCCGGCCCTCCTGGATGCCAGCGACATGCTGATTTGTGGTGAGGATCTGGGCATGATTCCTGCAACTGTGCCGGGGGTGATGAGGCAGATGAATATTATTTCACTGGAAATCCAAAGAATGCCGAAGGGCTCTGATCGGTTTGGAAAGGTAAGGGAATATCCTTATTTTTCTGTATGCAGCCCTTCATGCCACGATATGTCAACCATCCGGGGGTGGTGGGAGTCGGACCACGGCCAGGCGTCTTCCTTTTATCACGACTATCTGCACTGGTATGGTGAGGTGCCAACAGAATGTAACACCGAAATTGTTCAGGCAATCGTGGAAGATCACCTGGCTTCACCCAGCATGATGGCTATCTTTCCAATCCAGGATCTGCTAGGAATGGATCGTGTCTTGCGCAGGGAAGAGGCAGCGTCTGAGCAAATCAACGACCCCAGTAATTCAAAGCATTACTGGAAATACCGCTTTCATTTGCCTCTGGAGGATTTGATCAATGCTGGAGAATTGAATGCCCGCATACTGCAGTTAGTGAGAAGGTATGGGAGGTGATTTTTCATCCAACTTTTTTAGATTCAAAGAGGGAGAGTGTAGTGATTGGGTAATTTTTTTTATTTTTGACTATGAATGCATTGCGCGGAACAGACTATTATTTATGGATTTCTGAGGCCCGGCAGGAAAACCTGGAAGCTAGGGCCGCGTATGTGGCCTACCGGAGAATACTGGAAAAAGCATGCCGGGAACTGACACAGCATGAGCCGGCTTTCTTCCCCAACCTATTTAGCCGGCTAAATTATATTTGCCGCAACAAATCCATCGGTTCATCTCTCACATTTCGGATCAATAGCTTCCGGATCCGCGCAAATCATGTTTTGCATGAAGATTTGACTCCTGGAGAGGCCGAATTACAGCAAGATCTCCGTGCATTGTGTGATTTTATTTGTGAAGTTTTCCTGACTCCGGTTCCCAAGGAGCTGGACGATAGCCTCCCCAGGGTGAAAATACTTGAAGCCCCTCAGCCCAAGACTCGAATGGATTCTATCCGTGGCGAGGTGGTAGGAAAGGAGGGCGATTTTCTGTTTGTTTCAGATGCCAACCAGCCTCAAAGTGAAGCCTGGAAAGTTCGCATGAAAGTGAAGCATGTCAATGATGCCTTTGATGCCAGTTTTTCACTGGTATGGATCGGCTGCCAGGTAAACCTACTGGATATCACTTTTTCGGCCGAAGGTGAACTCATCCCCCGTTTACTGGTCCTTGAACCTGATTACCTGGTGGATATTACATCCATTGCTGAAACATATAAAGAATATGGAAGTCATCCCCTGAATTTTTTTATGGACCGGTTAAAATCCATGTCAAACAATGTGCACAAACTCAAAGGAACTATTGCCAATGCCATGTTTGATAAATGCATTTCCGCTGAGGCCGGGGAGGACCTAACCTTCAGCCAACTAATGAAAGAGGCATTCAGCCAAAGTGCATTTGACCTGACGACGTGTGCGGATCTGGACGACAAGAAAATGGAAAATCAGTTCTTTACCGAACTGGAATTGCAGCACCGATACATTCGCAATTCGGTAGAACAGTGGTTTCGGGGTGGCAGCAATGGACTTGACAAAGAAAAAGGAATTGTTGAACCGTCCTTTTTGTGCGAAAAACTTGGTTTGCAGGGGCGGATGGACTTTATTCACAGGGATTTTGATGCGCTTGTGGAACTTAAATCAGGCAAGGCCAACGAATATAGTAAGCCATTTTCGACCAAATCGAATCATTACATTCAACTTCTCCTGTATCTCGCTGTGATGAAATATTCACTGGAAAAAGAAACGGATCAGGTGCAGGCATACATTTTTTATTCGCGCTACCCGCTGCTTATGCAAGAAACAGCTGATGCATCGGTGCTCAGGCGTGCCATCAACCTGAGAAATTGTGTCTTAGGATATGATTACCGCACGTTGACAGAAAGTGATTTTGCCCGCAAAATGATGCGCCAGATCCAAGCCGATGTCCTTAATATACACCACATTACAGGGAAATTTTGGGAAAATATACTTGCCCCACAGATTTATTCCTTCCAAAATCCATTTTCAGGGGCCAGTCCATTGGAACTGGACTATTTTTATGCGTTTTACGTGTTTGTGGTTCGTGAACAGTATTTGGGTAAACTTCAGGTTCACCGTTTGGATGAAGACAGGGAAGGCTCATACTGGACGGATTTTGCCTCAAAAAAGGAGTCAGGAGACATTTTGTATGACCTGAACTTTGCATCCGAAGGCAACAAAGCTCATGTGACTGAAGGACAACCTTCCGTGCTGTTTCAAATCCCGAAAAGAGATCAAAGCATGCTACCCAATTTCAGGATCGGCGACATAGTTTTGTTTTATGAACGGAATAAAGCGGCAGACAATGCCACCAATAAGCAGGTTTTTAAGGGTACGGTATCACAGATTGACGACCAGAGTATCCTGATTGTTCTGAAGTTCAGGCAACGGCATGAAGCCGTGCTGCCGGCAAGCAGCAGATATGCTGTGGAGCATGATTTTATGGATAGTTCAGGGCTGACAATGTTTCGAGCGCTTTACTCATTTCTCAAAGCCAACCCGGAAAGAAAAAAATTGATTTTGTACGGCGGAGAAAAGAGGCAACCGGCCCATTCGGAAATTATGGAAGGTGAACCGAACCTGGATATTTCAGGTATAGTAGAAAAGGCGAAATCAGCCGGCGAAGTTTTTCTATTGTCAGGTCCCCCGGGTACCGGAAAAACATCAAAAGCGTTGCACGCACTTGTGGAAGAGTATTATCACAGCAGTCCCTCCTGCCAGATATTGCTCCTATCCTACACAAACCGAGCGGTGGATGAAATTTGTGAAGCTTTGGAAAAAATTGAAGGTCAACCTGAATATATCCGTATTGGAAACTTACTGAGTTGTGATGAATCATTCCATCACAGGCTGCTGGAACGAAAATTGCAGGATACAAGAAGTCGTAAAGAAGTCCGCGCCTTGCTAGTAAATTGCAGAATCATGGTTGGAACAATTGCTTCCATCAACCATAAATTGGATTTATTCAATCTGAAAACCTTTGACCTTGCCATCATCGATGAGGCCTCACAGATTCTTGAGCCTTCTCTGTTGGGAATCTTGTGTGCCAAAAATAAACAGGGTGGAAATGCCGTGGGCAAGGTCATTATGATTGGTGATAGCAAGCAACTTCCGGCTGTTGTACTTCAGGATGGAAGTGCTTCTGTTGTCGATCAGGAGTCATTACTCGACATTGGTCTGCAGGATAGGCGAGATTCGCTTTTTGAGCGTTGGGGCAGGCTGCTTGCAGGCACAAAGGCAGTTGCCACACTTCACAGACAAGGAAGAATGCACGAGCAGATTGCTGATTTTCCCAACCGCACCTTCTACAAAGGCAGGCTCCGACCAGTGCCCACGCCATTGCAGCTTCAGGATCTGCCATACAAAAAACTGGATAAACAAAATCCTCTCCAGGCAATCCTCCAGAAACAAAGACTTCTCTTTATTCCCTCAGGAAAACAACCCTTATCCGGCTATAGGGGAGCGCAGGCGGCAAAAACTCAGATGGCAGAGGCTCGGATAGTGGCAAAACTGGTGCTTGAACTGGAATCCCTTTGCCAAAGAAATCAACTACAGCTTGTTACCTCCGAAAAATCGCAGGAAGGATGCCTGAGTATCGGCATTATCACCCCATACAGACGCCAGATTGCACTGATTCGTGCAGAATTACGGCAGCAAGGTCTTGCCCTAGCGGAAACAATGACGATTGATACGGTCGAACGATACCAGGGTTCTCAGCGCGACATTATTCTTTATTCGCTCTGTCTGAATACATCCGAGCAGCTGGACCACATCACCAGCATTGCCATGGATGAGGAGGATGTGATCGACAGAAAGCTGAATGTGGCCCTGACCCGTGCAAAACAACAAATGATTATCACTGGAAATCCATTTATCATGGGCCAGAATCTGATCTTCAGGCGATGGCTTGATTATATGGAAGATCTTTCTGCTGTATATGATCTGGAAGGCATCACAGAAGCTTCAAATAAGCTGTAGGCATACTGATGATTAGTTCATGGAAACGGCAACCAGCCTTGCAGCCAGAATTATTTTTTTCCCTGTGGTCATAAATGATCCGCTAGCGAGTACTAATGCATTTAGATTAGACGTCTGGGATCGACCAACGACAAATCCTGTTCCGGATGAATCAGATGATCCAGGCATATGATACCCGGCTTTTTCCCAACGGTAAAGCTGCCAATCCTGTCATCGTACCCTAATGCCTCGGCCCCATTGATGGTCGCCCATTGCATCAGAGTGTTCAGCGGCAGGAAGGACTGATATTTTTTAATGGTTTTGACCTCCTCCCATACAGAAAGCTGCCAGTTGGAAGTGAGGCTGTCTGTTCCAATGGCCACTTTCGCATTTTGCTGTATAAAAGCACTGTAATCTGGCAATACATTTTCAATATACAGATTGGCATTGGGACAGCTTGCCCAATAAACAGACGGGTTCCAATCCTGGGCTAGTTGAATTTCTTCTGATGTAGTGAACGTATTATGTACAAACAGAACTTTTGTTTTTGAGGAAAGGTGTTGTATAGCATAATGAATAGAGGTTGTCCCGGTGTGTTGAAAATGATCCATTTTCATTTCAAAACCCTTGTAAAAATCAATAAATTTTCCGGTACCTGTAAGAAAAAGTTCATTTTCCGGAGGTGTTTCCTGATTGTGAATGCTCACTGTTGATCCAGGGAGATTTTGCTGATTGATAAACTCGAAAAGTGCCGGACTGACAGTATAAGGAGCATGCGGTACAAATGATTTTTTATTATTTCCGGCATCACTCTGCCCTTTAAAAACAGGAATATACTGGCTGATGGTTTCATTTGTCATACCTGGTTGAAGAAAGTCAAACATTTCTACAAACGTATAATAATCTATTGGACTATTGGTTTTTACACTGGCTGTATCAGTCTTATTGGAAATATCACCTACTGCCACTATACCATTGTCCAGCATTTCGCGATCTGCATTTCTGATTGCTTCCGCAATGGCTTCAGCGGCAGTGTCCCGAAATTTGACAACATTTGAAATAAACGGAATCAGTCCGCTTCCGGAATTAACCTTGCCTTTCATGTGTGACAGTTCGAGATGACAATGCGCATTAACAAATCCAGGGCATAGTGTACCCCTCAGGGTTTGTACAGAGGCTGGATCATGCTCCTGAAGACCGTCAACTGAAAGGATAGTACCTTCTCCGTCAGCGATGAGTACTTTGTCTTTATAAAGCTTGCCGTCGGAAAGAAACATCCAGTCGGCAGTAAATTTATGGTTCATTCAGTAAAAGTTTAATTGAAACGTATAACTTACTTTTTGTCAGTCAAATTTGTCAAGCGGGCATTATTCTTACTTAATGGCATCACGTTGATGAAATGCGGTAGACCTGTCAGCAGCGGCCCTTTTCAATCGGTCATTGATTGCAAGGCCAAGGTGTCTTTCAGGTACAGGTTCTGCCAGAATGACGTCCAGAGCGCATTGGTCCAGCAGGCGCATTCCTGCAAACAAGTTTCTGGCTGCTTCTTCAAAATTACCGGCAGAAGATAAGATGATCTGATGTTGTGCCGGTATACCATCTACTGGGGTTGTGAATGATATTATTCCGGTGCTTTCAGGAGGATAATTGGCTGTATGTTCCCTAATGTTGCCAAAGATCAGGGGGATTTTTGGAGCATAGTGGGATGTCAACATTCCGGGGGCATCAGGTTTCGAACTGGAGTGCTGCCTCATCTCTACCGGTCCTGCGACCTGACTGATGTCGTCAATGGACAGTCCTCCCTTCCGTAAAATTTCGACATTTCCCGCGGGTGACAAGGCTACGATTGTACTTTCAAGACCTACCTTACATGGCCCTCCATCCAGAATGTAGCTGATCTTGTCGCCAAGCTGGTCTGCAACGTGACTGGCTGTAGTCGGACTAATATATCCGAAGGGATTGGCGCTGGGAGCGGCAAGAGGGAAATCAACCATTTTCAGCAGCGCATGAGCCACAGGGTGAGCAGGTATGCGGACGGCTACGTATGGAGAACCTGCTGTCACCAGGTCTGAGATACAGTCTTTTTTTTTCAGCAATAAAGTTAGTGGGCCGGGCATAAATGCATCGGCAAGTACTCGCAGTTTTTCCGGAACATCCTTTACATACTTTTCAACCTCTTGAAAATCAGATAGATGAATTATAAGCGGATCAAATGTAGGACGAGACTTAATGGCAAAAATTTTGGCTACTGCTTTTTCATCAAGTGCATTGGCTGCAAGACCATACACCGTCTCAGTAGGGATGGCAACAGCTTCACCCTGTTTCAGCAAGGTAGCTGCGATGTTTAAATCGTGACCTATAAACGACTCATAAAGCATAATGCAAAAATACGGTTTTTCTTTTCTCTGAATGAAGCAGTCTGCAATTCAATCACTGCATTAAACCTTTTCCATATTCTTCTGTCACTTAATAAACAACTTAACGATGCACAGGGTTATCAGTTTTTTCTTTTTCTTCAGTCTGCAGACTTCTGCTTTTTTGCAAACGCTATATTTTCCCCCAACAACAGGTTCAGAATGGCAAAAGACAGACCCGAAGGAACTTGGCTGGTGTGAAGATAACATTCAGGATCTCGAAAATTTCCTCGCAGTAAAGGAAACAAAAGGGTATATCGTTTTGAAGGATGGGAAAATCGTTCTTGAAAAATACTTTGGCACCTTTACAAAGGATAGTTTGTGGTATTGGGCGTCTGCGGGCAAGACGATGACTGCCTTTCTGGTGGGAATTGCCCAGGCGGAGGGGAAATTATCTATCGATGAAAGTACATCAAACTATTTGGGCAAGGGTTGGACAAGTCTCACGGAGGATCATGAAAATAAAATACTGATTCGGCACCAGTTGACCATGACTACAGGCTTGGACGATGGAGTAGTGAATAAGGATTGCACATTACCATCTTGTCTGATTCGGAAAGCCGAACCCGGGACACGATGGGCATATCACAATGCGCCCTATACCTTGCTGGACAAAGTGGTTGAAACAGCAGTCGGAAAAACTTACAATCAGTACTTTCAGGAAAAAATCAGAAACAAGACAGGAATGAATGGTCTTTGGATAAAATCCGGCTATAATAATGTTTATGTGAGTAACCTGCGCAGTATGGCAAGGTTTGGGCTTCTGTTATTGAATAAGGGGGTTTGGGCCGGTAATGCAATCAATCAGGATAGTACCTGGTTTAGGAAACAGATTCAGTCCTCCCAGCAACTTAACCCTTCTTACGGCTACCTGACCTGGCTGAATGGACAGGGGCGGTATATGTTGCCTGAAAGCCAGCTGGTTTTCTCCGGATCAATGGTGTCAAATGCTCCTGATGACATGTTTGCTGCTCTTGGCAAGAATGATCAGAAAATCTACGTCGTTCCCTCTCTTGGACTGGTTGTGGTGAGAATGGGCAATGATGGGGGAGGGCCAGCAGGAATAAACTCTTTTGACAATCTGTTTTGGCAAAAGATAAATGCACTGACCTGTTCCAGCGGACTGGCGAAGGAAGAAACATCATTTTCTGCCATCTTTCCCAATCCCGTGCACTCGGGGCAGCCGGTTTTGTTGGGCGCTGAATGGAGAGATATGAAGGAATTGCAATTGCTGGATGGTAGTGGAAATCTATTGTTTTCTGGAAGCGGCGTTGCATTGCAGGAAAATTTTTCCGGGTTGCAGCTGGCGTTCGGAATCTATTTTTTGGCAGGTGTTGACGCAGGAGGTAAAATGCGGCTTGCCAGATGGGTCGTACTGCAGGAGTGATTTTACTGGAAACCGGCAAATGCAAAAACTATGTTAATTGAAGTTTGTTGCATGGGAGCTATTTTGCATAGCAGTATTTTTGCTCCATGATGATACAGACAGATATTTTGATTATAGGTGCAGGACCAGTGGGTCTGTTTACAGTCTTTGAAGCAGGATTGCTGAAATTGAGATGTCATCTGATAGATTCTCTGGGTCAGCCTGGCGGACAGTTGACAGAGATTTACCCCAAAAAGCCCATTTACGATATACCCGGTTATCCAAGTGTGCTTGCGGGGGACCTTGTAGAAAATCTGATGCAGCAAATTGCACCATTTAAGCCGGGTTTTACTCTTGGAGAAAGGGCAGAAACGCTCGAAAAGACTGCAGACAGAATGTATACGGTCACTACAAACAGAGGAACCAGGATTTCAGCACCTGTCGTGGCGATAGCAGGAGGATTAGGTTCGTTTGAGCCGCGAAAGCCGCCTATTGATAATATTGGAGATTACGAAGACAAAGGAGTGGATTACATCATTAGAGATCCTGAAAAATACAGGGGGAAGAAGGTGCTGGTAGCTGGTGGAGGTGATTCTGCTCTCGACTGGAGCATACTGCTTGCAGATATCGCTGCAGAAGTAGCCCTGGTGCATCGAAGGACATCATTTCGAGGAGCTGTTGACTCGGTTGAAAAGGTCATGGAACTGGCACATGCCGGAAAAATCAACCTCATTACCAACGCCCAGGTTATTGGTCTTGCAGGCGAAGCTCATCTTGAGGGAGTTTTGATTGAGGAAGATGGAAAATCGCCATATGTCTATTCTTCAGAATATTTCATCCCATTGTTTGGACTGGCACCAAAGCTTGGTCCGATTGGCGACTGGGGACTGGACATAGAAGACAATGCAATTTGTGTCAATACACTTGATTACAGCACAAATTTACCGGGAATTTATGCGATTGGAGATGTGAATACTTATCAAGGCAAGCTCAAACTCATCCTATGCGGTTTTCATGAAGGTACTCTGATGGTGCAGTCAGCATTTAAGTATATCTACCCTGAGCAGAAACTTTCCTTCAAGTACACCACCGTTGCCGGAGTGAATGCATTTTAATCCGGATGCACTACATGTTTTATTGGTTGCAGTGAACCAGCAAATCTATATTGGAACTGGAGATACATTTTATATTGTATAATCACTATCCGGCCCAGTTTTCACGATCCAGGCTTCTATATTGTATGGCTTCTGCCAGGTGATTGGTTTCAATGTTGGGAGATTCGGATATGTCTGCGATGGTACGGGCTACTTTTAAAATACGATCGTATGCCCGGGCTGACAGTTGAAGCCGTAGCATTGCTTGCTTAAGGAGTTGATTTCCTTCAGTTGTCAGCTGACATACTTCTCTGACCATTCTGCCGGGCATCTGGGCATTGGAATAGATGCCCCTGATGGAAGAAAATCGTTTTTCCTGGATATTTCTGGCACCTACTACCCGGGACGCAATTTGTTCTGATGATTCACATTCAAGAGTCTGAGCTGTCAGTTCGTCGTATGAGACTGGGGTCACTTCCACATGTAAGTCGATTCGGTCGAGCAATGGACCGGAAATTTTATTCAGATACTTTTTGACCACCCCTGGACCACAGACACATTCTTTCTGAGGATGGTTGTAAAAGCCGCAAGGACAGGGGTTCATGGAAGCAATCAACATAAAACTGGCGGGAAAGTCAACAGAAATTTTAGCTCTGGATATTGTGATTTTACGTTCTTCCATGGGTTGCCGCATGACTTCCAGTGCTTGTCGTTTAAATTCCGGCAACTCGTCCAGAAACAGTACACCATTATGTGCGAGTGATATTTCACCCGGTGTGGGCAGAGATGAGCCACCAACCAGGCCGGCATCCGAAATAGTATGATGAGGCGCTCTAAATGGCCGTTGCGTGATGAGGGAGCCATCACTGCCTAAAATGCCAGCTACGGAATGAATTTTGGTTGTTTCCAGGGCTTCTTCCATATTCAATGGAGGTAAAATTGTGGGCAAACGGCGGGCGAGCATCGTTTTTCCAGCACCTGGCGGACCGATCAGGATGACATTATGTCCCCCGGCAGCGGCAATTTCAAGTGACCTTTTGATGTGAAATTGTCCTTTTACATCTGAGAAATTTACTGTTTGGTTTAGTGTATGGACATTGAATAAAGGTTGAATTTCTGGTTCCAGTGCCAAGAGTGAGTCATCATTCTGGATGAAAGCGATGGCATCGCGCAGATGTGTAATCCCATAAATCCGGATGCCCTGTACAATGGCTGCCTCTCTGGCATTGGCCAGTGGTACAATGACTGCCTGAAATCCCTCCTTTTTTGCCTGTATGGCCATGGGAAGGGCCCCTTTAATGGGTCGTAGACTGCCGTCCAGTGCCAGTTCACCCATAAAAATTGCTTCTGAAAGTCGTTCTGAAGGAATCTGCCCTGTAGAGGCCAGTATTCCCAGTGCAATAGGTAAATCATACGCTGATCCTTCCTTTCGGATATGGGCAGGTGCCATATTAAGCACCATTTTTAGGCGAGGAAGCGATAAACCGGAGTTTTTTAAGGCTGCCTCAATACGTTCCCAGCCCTCTCGTACGGCATTATCCGGCAAGCCAACCAGTGAATAACCTAATTTTCCCGCCGGAACGATTCCCCCGGCATTGACTTCAATTGTAATCGTTTTTGCTTCGACCCCAAAGACCGCACTTCCAAATGTTTTTGTCAGCATTTTTCAAAGTTTTTTCCAAATGCAAAGGTAATGACATTATCATCGATTTGTCAAGCACTTCTTTTACATAGGAGTAAAATTAAAAACTTAAGAGTCCTTTTCAAAGGTCAACAAACGAAAAAGGCAGCTTCTCACCGATGAAAAGCTGCCTTTTAGTATGATAAAATTTATTTATTTTGACAATCTGATGGTGCTGCCTGGCGCCATTCCTTCTTCAATATTGATATTGTTGAAAGCAATCAAATCTTCCAACGGAATGTTGTAAGCCAAAGCGACATCTTGCAATGATTCTTTTCTCTTTAACTTATACATCCTGACCGGATTATTTGTTTCCGCAATATTCTGTTGGAGCGAAACGGCTGTTTTGCGCTGGAGATTGTCTCTGACAGTTTCAATGGATTGAATGGAAGGGAGTTTTAAGGTAATATCTGCGGCAACAGTATTACTTTGCCCCGCATTATCTTCTGCTGTGGCTACTGATCTGCGATTTACTGACAACGGATTGCTGACGATATGCTCCCATGAACTATATTTGTCAACATACGAAAACATCTTCTGGTCTGGCAGATTGAAGAGAAATCTTCCATCAGGACTTCCGGGAATAAAATCTTTTCTGAACATTGGATTCAGCATTCTTACAATGTCTATATCAATGTCAAATTCCCTGCTTACTTTTTGGAAGTCCACTTTTTGAAACACCTTCACGGCAGAGATATATTTCATGTCATCTGAAGGCTCAATCGGCTGCAGTTCATGCAGGTAGTAATACGTCATTAGGTAGGAGGCTGCGATAAAACGCGGGATGTAACGTTGCGTTTCTTTAGGTAAAAATTTACGGATTTCCCAGAAATCTGTACTCCCACCTGCTTTCCTGATGGCTTTGTTTATATTGCCCGAGCCGCAATTGTAGGCTGCAATAGCCAGTGTCCAGTTGCCATAAAGATTGTAAAGGACCTTAAGATGTTCCAGCGCTTTATAGGTTGCCAGGACAGGGTCTCTTCGCTCGTCAACATTTTTATCTATTCTGAGCCCATAGAGCGAACCAGTCCCTTTCATAAACTGCCAGATGCCAGCCGCACCCATGTGAGACTGTATGGTAGGAATGAGGCTGGATTCGATAACAGCCACATATTTAAGTTCGTCCGGAAGATTCATTTCCCGGATGGCATTTTCAATCATGGGAAAATAAAGAGAAGTTCTGCCTAAAAGTATGGCAGATTGCTTTTTTCTCTTCTCCACAAGAAGTAAAACTTCTTTGGCTACGTCGTCCGTGATTTTGATATCTATGACGGTGTTCAGATTTTCTACTCTTTTCAAAATTTCGGCCGCTGCGGGGGAGGATGCAAGCACGGAAGAGCAAAACGTAAACACCAGCAAAAACGGCAGCAACGATTGTCTAAAAATCAAATTGATGTTGTTCATGTTGGATTATTTATGATTTTTTGTAAAGTGTAAACATTACATTGAGATCCTTTACTTAAAAATCAAGGACGCAAAGATATGCGAAAAAAACATCAATTGAATTTGTAAATAGCTTATTAACAATTTATTATCTCTTTTTAACGAATCCTATATCCGTAAATATCAGATAATCAAATGTATAAATATTAAAATTAAAATATAATTAAAAAATTCACATTTTCAGGAGGTTGTATGTAAATGTTGGCTTTTGACGTTGTGTCTTTGGATCCAGGACCACAAACAGATAACCACCGGTTCAATACCATGGCTAGATAAGATCAACTAAATATTTTGACCGAACAGTGATGGATATGATATTTGTGAGGAACCAGATGATTTGGACAATTGTCAGAATCAGGATGTTCAGGATAGGAGGATTTTCAGGATGAATTCTAATGTCTGAATCACGGATTTAACGGAGGACAAGGATTGCACAGAGTTTTTATCCTAGGATTAAGGTCTTAGGACTCATGGTATAAACGTATCCATGATATGGTGCCGGTATTGTCATCGGAAGACAAGAAGTTATACAAGAAGAAAGACTGAGAAGCCGTTACGAATTTGCCCGTTAATTACTATTTTGAAAGTTGCAACTCAAAGAAATTTGCGAGTTGACTGATCAGACGATGGAAGAGGTTGAGGCGATTGCCACTTTACAAATCATTTAGACAATTCTCTTGAAAGAGTAGTGGAAATATCGTCCCATGAAATCGTTATTTGTTCTCCAGATTTCATATTTCTTAAAGAAATTATCTGTTTGTTCAATTCCTCTTCGCCAAGGATACCAACAAAGGGCACGTTTCGATCATTGGCATAGGAAAGTTGCTTTTTCATTTTTGCCGGTTCCGGGTACACATCGCTGGCAATACCCTTTTGTCGCAGCAAACCGGCCATGCGGAATGCCTGAAGGTGGCTTTTTTCATCCAGGGCAATGAGCAAAATGACAATATCCGTATCCAGCATTTCCGGAAACAAAGATAGCTCTTCCATCACATCATAGATTCTTTCCGCACCAAACGACACTCCTACCCCAGAAACTCCTTTCAGTCCAAACACACCTGTCAGGTCGTCATATCGGCCTCCTCCTCCCAGACTGCCCATAGAAAGGGAAGGGTAACTTGCCGGATCTGCCTTCACTTCGAAGATGCATCCGGTGTAATAATTCAACCCTCTGGCCAGACTAATATCAAATGTCAGTTCCGGAACAGTGTGCTCCAAAAAATTCATGACGGTGTTGATTTCTGCAATTCCCTTGGCCCCTTCGCTTTCCGGGATAAATTCATTTGCAAGTGAATCAATCGTTCTGCTTTCCAGTAGCTGCAGAATTTTATCTGCCTGTTCAGAACGAATATTTCGTTCCGTCATTTCTTTTCTGACACCTTCGGGACCTATTTTATCAAGCTTATCAATGGCAATGGTCATAGCCATAAATTTGTCGGGAATTCCGGCAGCTTCAGCCAGTCCAAACAACACTTTTCTGTTGTTGATTAAAATCTGCACTTTCAGACCTAGTTTTCTGAAAACAGTGGCATAAATCTGCACAAGTTCAGCTTCATACATCAAAGAGTCAGAGCCTACTACATCCACATCACACTGATAAAATTCCTGATACCGGCCCTTTTGCGGCCGATCGGCACGCCAAACCTGCTGAATTTGATATCTTTTAAAGGGCAGATTGATTTCATTCTGGTGCATGACGACAAACCGGGCAAAGGGCACTGTCAGGTCATATCTTAGTCCTCTTTTGGAAATGGATGGGATGATTTTCAAGGAGTCCTTATTTCCCAGTATATTGTCTGGTACTTCTGCCAGAAAATCTCCATTATTCAATACTTTAAACAGCAATCTGTCACCTTCTTCGCCATACTTTCCTGTCAGTGTTTGAAGACTTTCCATGGCAGGAGTTTCAATGGGCAGGTAGCCGAATGTGGAAAATACATTTTCTACAATTGAAAAAATGTAATTCCTTCTCACAACCTGAGCAGGCAGAAAATCACGGGTTCCTTTTGGGATAGAGGGTTTTGACATACTCTGAAAAGCTTACTTTTGACTTTTGTCTGTATTGAGTTTGAGAGCCAGTTCATCCAGTTGTTGCTGATGAACCGGAGAGGGAGCGTCAATCATCATATCTCTGCCCTGGTTATTTTTTGGAAAGGCTATAAAATCCCGAATCGAAGACTGTCCATTCATCACAGCACACAATCTGTCAAAACCAAATGCCAGTCCGCCGTGTGGTGGTGCCCCATATTCAAAAGCTCCCAGTAAAAATCCAAACTGCGCTTCTGCCTCCTCTTTAGTAAATCCAAGTAAGTCAAAATTTTTCGATTGCAATTCACGGTCGTGGATTCGAATCGAACCGCCGCCAATTTCTGCCCCATTGATCACCAGGTCGTAGGCATCAGCTTTCAGGGCTTTCATGGTTTCGTGGTCTCCATGCAGCATGCGGGGAATGTCTTCTTTTTTCGGAGAAGTAAATGGATGATGCATCGCATGGAAGCGTCCGGACTCTTCATCCCACTCCAGTAGAGGAAAGTCAATGACCCACATTGGCTTAAAGTCTCCGGGTTGGATGAGTTGCAGCCTACGGCCCAATTCGAGCCTTAGTTCGCTCAGTTGCTTTCTGGTTTTTTCTTCTTCTCCACTTAAAATGAATAAAACATCGCCTTTTTCTGCCCCAAACTGTTCGGCCCAGGAAAGAAGCACCTCGTCAGAATAAAACTTACCAATGGTGGACTTGATGCTTCCATCCATCTGGTATTTTACATACACCAGACCTTTAGCTCCAATCTGAGGTCGCTGTAGCCACTCAGTCAGGTCTTTCATGTCTTTATTTGAATAGGACTCTGCAATTCCTTTGGCGCAAATACCAACTACAAGTTCTGCCTCATCAAAAACACTGAATCCTAGCCCTTTAC
>JAJTEZ010000198.1 GCA_021298335.1 Saprospiraceae bacterium
GGCAAACCAGACTGATAATAACATAAATCGATACTGTCAGCCACACCATCTCCATCGCTGTCAAGGTCGAGGTAATTTGCTACACCGTCACCATCCAGATCTCCTGTTCCTTCTACATCATCAGAAATTCCATCTGAATCAGCATCTGTGATGACGATGACAGGAAGCGGCGGAATAAGATTTGTTTCATAAATGGCGATATCGACCGGTATAGTGTGGCAGTTTGTTTGCATGTTTATTGATTGCAGCTGGTTGGCTTGTTGTGCTGACATAAAACCAATGCAAAGTACTGCAAATAAGGTAAATAGACTTTTTTTCATGGTAATAGATTTTACAGTTTGATAAATTTAGATGAAAATGTTTGTGTTCCTTGAGTCGCGATAATCATATACAAACCACTTACAAACTGACTCACATCAATTTGAAGCATGCTAAGTGCTGATCCGCTGTATACCAGTGTGCCAGAAGAAGACCGGATGGAAATCGTCCAGGCTTCGTCATTTTCTGGCAATATGACTGTCATCAGGTCCCGTGCCGGGTTTGGGAAAATTTTAACCTGTTCATACTGGCCTTCATTATCGTTTGTACGAAAATCAGTTTGGCCGGCACAATCCAGACTGTAGTTGCAGAAGGTGGTTTCCCCAATCACTTCAATGCAATCTCCGTTTTCAAGAAAATCCGGGCTGATTTCAGTTTCTGTCCACTTCAGCTCCTGACCAATTGATTCGACAAATTTGTATCTTGTCATGATTGTTTTTATCACGTTTTGCTGTCTAAGGTACTCTCGGACTATACATTTTTCGGTCAACTTCCAGGTGATTCGGATTTCAGGACTGCTGATTTGTATTAATTGCTTGGTAGATACAACAGTAAAACCCTGCTTAGAAAGGATGGTCAACATTTGTGGAGTGGGGTAGAAAAACCTATGTTTTGCCAGTAAGCCAAAGACTGCTACTGACTCTTTGTGCAGTTGATACGCGGTAGCAGAAAGACCTGTATGGTTTTCGTGATAATACCGGCCCTCTCCAGGACCATCTCCTGTGCTGTAAATACCATTTTCTGTGGACGAATAAGTATGTCCGGACCAACCACCGGGGAGGTACTGATTGTCTGAGGTAAAGTACGACCTCACACCCGTTTCATCTGTTCGGATGATGTCGGCAACCCGATACCATTTTGGAAAGATTTTCGTCCAGGCCCTGTACTTTACCTCATGGACGGGGTATTTTCCCTTTTTCAAATATTCCGTGTGGTCTTTCAGAAAGGTTTTCTCTGTAAACCGGAGTTTGTCTTGCAGCGAAAGTGAAGCAGTGTTTAGCTGAGTCGTTACTTTTATTTTCTCAACATACGATTCTGTGTAGCAAAGTTGATGTACAAATGGAATCGTCGATTGTCCAAAATGAATTGTTGTGTTTGCTGACAAGAATAACAAGTGAATGTAAGTGTAAAATTTTTTCATACATGNNTTTAGTAAAATTTCCATGACAGAGGCGGAGATGATTAAAGAGCACTACTACGTAACTTCCTGTAGGCCATGAACCAACGTCAATATTGAATAGTGTTTTGTCTGCTTTGGTTTTTGCCCAAAGCCGGCCATTGGAATCCAGGATTTGCAGATCAGCGTGAAGTAGATTCTCCGGTATCATTACATACATGTGCTGGTTGGCTGAGTCTGGAATAACAGGAATATCCGCATATCTGGGCTCTGAGGCTGTGCCCCTTTCCGGCGGCTCGTACAAAGGTGCAGCAGGTAGGTTGCCCTGACCCCACAAAATGACAGGCAGAGCAGCAAGGAAAATGATTACGATAGTGGTATTATACCACAGGTGGTGATTAGTTTTTTTCATCTTACGTTTTTTCAAAGTATTGGATCTCTCATCGCCAAGGAATAAAACACAGCCTGATGTTTATTCTCCTGGTGCATTCCCATGTTGGATTAAGTCACTTTCATGGAAACCACAATGCAAAGATCGGAGCATGAATTTTTAAAAAACTAAAAATTCATATAAATTATTATATAATATGTTTCGTAGAATTTCTGTGAGTGCAGATCTTCATTGTCAAGAAGTTTACTAAGCCACAGAAAGTTTTAAAAAGATTGATTTATATTTTTTATTCAAAATATAATATATTCAAAATCGAATATATAGATATAATGTTATGAATATATGCCTTTATTTGCAAAAGATTGTAAACTGCCGTATCTTTGCAAAAAATTACACATGAAAAAATTTACAGAATACCCGGTCATAATCCAGAGATTTCTCGCACAGGGCCCCTTTAAGGATAAAAAACATGCAGTCACATTAATTTCCCGGACATTGGGCATATCTCAGACCAGTGCATATAATAAACTGGGCGAAAGGTGCCGCTTTTCATTGGAGGAATTTTCATTACTCTGCCAGAAATTCCGGCTGTCGGCAGATGCTTTTCTTCTGGACACATCTTCTCCAACAGGTCATTTTTATTGCCAGCGTCTAGAATCAGAGTCCTCAGCACCTTCACTGGTATCCCAATGGACCCACCTGGCAGAGGCATGGTATCCCAAAATAAGTCGCAGGAATTCAACCATGATTGTGTTTCCCCAGACCATCCCCCTGCATCATATCTATAGTTTTCCACAACTGATTTATTTGACACTGTATTACCATCAGGAAAGCCTAAATTCAAATCCAGGGAAAACGACTGAATATCACCCCGACTTCTTTGTGCAGCATCACGCAGTGAAACTGACCTGTCAACAACTTGCATCCTCTATGCAGAATATGACCTGTATGGAACTGATTCACGCAGACATGTTGCGGGGAATCCTGAGTATGTATGAAGAATTGACTTCCACAGGGATCATTTGCAGCCCTGCCCACCATCTTGCCATTCAGGAAGAAGTTTCAAAACTGGCAACATTTTACGAGCAGATTACTGAACACAAGGTTTCTACCACACACGGCAATCTTTACCAGCCATTTTCACAGGTCGCCATATGCCAATACCCAGGACCAACAGACTGGATGATTTTTCAGTCTGCAGATACAATCCCACACTGCAGATGCCACTCATTTACCGCACATGCTTTTGAAAGTAAAGACGCCAACCTGTACTATACATTAAGTAGGACTTTTCAGAAAAAGTGGCAGGAAGCTACATTGATCACAGGCTCAGGTGCCATCGTCAGAAGAAAGTTTTTTCAGCAGCTTAGAACAGACATTCAGAAAAGCTTTATGAAAGCAGAGTCTGTTTTGCTTCATCCAGAAGAGTCCTTACAGCAGCTGCATCAGGTGCCTGACAGTACACCCGGAGTACAGGCTCCGTCCCACTCGCTCTCACCATGATGAACGCATCTTCTGAAACATAAAATTTATATCCGTCAAGATCTTCCGTGCGTATGACTTTACGCTGTCCAATAGCAGTAATCTTTCCTTCCGCACATTTTTGCATTACATAGTCTTTCTTTTCATGTGTCAGGTGTAGATCATCCCGATCAAACTGGAATGTACCGACCTTAGAATATACCTCACTGATGAGTGTACTAATCGATTTTCCTGTAACAGCCATAAATTCCATGATCATCAGACCTATCCAGATTCCATCCCTTTCCGGCAAATACCCCTTGACTGCAAGCCCACCGGATTCCTCCCCTCCCACTAGAACATCCTGCTGAGTCATAATCTCTGCAATATATTTAAATCCTATTTTAGTCACCTCGCATTCCAGACCATAGTATTCTGCCAACTTTTTCATTTTGTCTGTAACCGAAAATGTAATCACTACCTTTCCGGTTTGTTTTTTATATTCATACAGATAGCATAAGAGCAATAAAAGAATATGGTGTGAATCAACAAAAGCTCCATTTTCATCAAACAACCCTATTCTGTCGGCATCCCCGTCATTTGCAAGGCCCAGGTTGATCGATGGCGAACCGGCGACCAGGGCAGACAGTTCCTTTAGGTTTTTTCCGATGGGTTCAGGAGCCTGACCCATAAACGAAGGATTATACTCGCATCGAAGCATCGAAGCATCCGGAAACAATCGTCGAATTACATTTTGCCCAGCCCCATACATGGCATCAAATGCAAGATGGATGCCTGAAGATTTAATCAACGCAATATCAAAATTCTGTTCCACATGGTCGAGATACATTTGTTCAAGATCCACAATCTCCACCAGCCCCTGTTGTTGCAATTCATCCACCGAAGGGAATGAAGCCAGCGCTGTTTGGGGAATCATGGCTTCAACAGCCTCTATGTCTGAAGGTATCGTCGGGCCTCCGTAGGAAGATTTTAATTTAAACCCATTGTAGGAGGGAGGATTATGGGATGCCGTAATCACAATGCCTAAATCACTGCCTGTCTTGACCACTCCTAATGAAACCATGGGAGTACTGCTGAATCCCTTAGAAACTATGGACTGAATCCCGTAATTCCCTAAAACACTCACGACAGTATCAGCAAACATTTTTCCACCAAAACGACAGTCGTAACCAATCACTGCCTTTTTCATACCCCTCATCAGCATCCATTTTGCAGTTCCTTCAGAAACTCTTTCGACATTTTCAACGGTGTAATCCTTCGCAATGATTGCCCTCCACCCGTCCGTTCCAAACTTAATCTGCGACATATTCATAGGTTTATCCTCAAAAATACGTAAAACAAGATTCGATTGTTATGCTTCGAATCTGATTTTATGAGAATTTTTTTAAGAAACGGAACAGACCTTTTTCCTACTAAACAGCAATCATATATTCAAATTACACAAAATCAATTAGTTATAATTTCTTTATCCCGACAAGTCTGCCGTTACACAAATGAATGAATAATCGTAGTTTTGTTCTTTAATTTTTGGGAATGCGCATTGGAGTAAATGCCAGGCTGCTTGTCAGTCAGCGAATGGAAGGGATACCCCGATATATCTATGAGACCACAAGATGTATGGCAGAACGGCACCCGGAAGACACGTTTTATCTGTTTTTAGACCGACATGTTTCTCCCTTTCCTGCTCTGCCCTCTAATGTCCGTCGTGTAATTGTCCCCTGGCATGCAAGACATCCGCTGATCTGACATCTTTGGCTGGAATACAAAAAATTTATTCCGCGGTATATGCAGGCGGTGCAGCATATCATCACTGTATCTCACTATGTCAAGCGGGATATTATCAAACGAATGCATGTCCAACCAGAAAAAGTCAGTGTAGCCGGCAATGCGATAAATCTGTCATCCATTCCTGAGGAGAATCAGTTGCCTGAGCGATTGCAAAATAAGATTCAATGTACCCCCTACTTCTTATATGTCGGAGCCATTCACCCCAGGAAAAATATCCTGAACTTGATGAAGGCATTCCAAATTTTTAACAGCGGACAAACCAAGCCATTCAAGTTGGTGCTTGCCGGAAGGTTTGCTTGGAAGGCCGGGGAAATTGAAGCGGCCATGCACCTGGATTCTAATATCCTTTATGTCGGAGGTGTGAGTGAGGCAGAAAAATATGCCCTGATCAGAAATGCCATGGCTGTGACGTATGTTTCTCTTTTTGAAGGATTCGGAATTCCCATCCTTGAATCTATGGCTTGCGGGACGCCAGTAATTACCTCAACAGCCACTTCTATGCCTGAGGTGGCAGGAGGTGCTGCTCTTCTGGCCGATCCATGCAGTCCTGCAGAAATTGCTCAAATGATGTCGCAGATTGCCGAACATCCATTCCTTAGGCAAAAGTTGTCCGAAATGGGAAAGGTACGACTGCAGGCTTATTCCTGGCATACCTCAGCAGAGACAATCTACCAGGCTTTGATAAAGGCTGTAGTTCACAACGAATGCCCATAGTAAAGAAATCCTTGAGATATTTATGACACTTGCAGTTGACATTGGAAATACAAACATCGTTGTTGCCTTACATTGGGAGGGCCATTGGTCAAATCTGTACCGTTTTGAAACAAAAGAGCCACAACCGGAATACTATTATTCCTCAGCACTCCGGCAGATTCTGCTGGAATCATCGGTCACAACACCTCAGGTGCGGAGGGTCATTGTGAGCAGTGTTGTTCCAGAACTGACATCTTTAATATGCGGGGCAGTCAGACAGGCCATGGATATTGCTCCCATAGTTCTTGGGCCTGATATTTTCCTTCAACTGGACATTCCTGTGCCACATCCTTACGAAATTGGCTCTGATCTGGTAGCCAATGCCTACGGGGCTCTCAAAACTGTGGCCCAACATTGTCTGGTGGTTGATTTTGGGACGGCACTAACATTTACTGCTGTGTCATTTGATGAAGGTATTTCCGGAGTGACCATTGCCCCTGGGATTAAAACAGCCTTCCATTCCTTGTCTTTACGGACGGCACAACTCCCTTCAGTTCCAGTAGAATTTCCACCCTCAGCCCTCGGCAAAGATACTATTACAGCGATTCAGTCAGGCGTGATGTGGGGCTACATAGGCTTGGTAAAAGAGCTTGTTTATCGGATAAAACAAGAAGTCGGAGAACAGTATGTGACAGTGGCTACAGGTGGCTTGTCCTCACTGATGGATAAAGAAGAAGCATTATTTGAGCATAGAAATCCCCATTTGACGCTGGATGGAATGCGGTGTATTGCGGACTTTTTGGAGCTAAAAAGAGGGTAAGTTTTTGATAACGCAAATTTCCTTACAGCAACGAAGCATAATGAAACTTCGAGAAGAATCGAGTAATCAGCTTATGTGTATAAAACTTTGAAGAACTTTGTGCCGAACTTCAGAAAAAATCAACTTCTCTTCAAAAACTTCTGTGAAATCTTCGCGCCGTCAGCAAGTTCGAGAGTGATGATATATACACCATCGGCCAGGCTTGTAATATCAATACTTCCCTCCGTAGACTGAACCTGAGCAGTCAGTTTTAGCTCATTGTATTGATTGTAGATCAAAGC